>SLSB01000611.1 GCA_007130675.1 Candidatus Hydrogenedentota bacterium
CAGCCGCCGGTGAACCCGTAATTCTTGTCCAGCGCGACAATGTGCAAATCTGGAAACGCTGTCTTGAGAGGGGTGATGGTGTCGAAACGTGAGCCGTTATCCACGAGAATGATTTCAAGGTTGGGGTAGTCGTTCTCGCGCAGCGATGCAATGCACCGTTGCGCCATTTCGTATTCGTTCCAAGTCAGTACAACCGCCGCTACAGATGGTTTGGTCATGGTGTTTTCCGAATCGGTTTCCCGTTGCCCAGATTCAATGCCGCCCCCCATTACGTGGGCATTATAGATTCCATGGGTTTCAGGCTCAAGGGTGGTGCGTTGGGGCGGTTCGCGAACCGCCCCTACAATGCACCCCTGCCGGTTGACAAACGATCCTGCATTTGACGCTTCACAGCGTGTGTGATACCTTTTGGACAGCGACAAAAAGTGTAGCGGAGACAGCCCGATGGAGAAACGATGCATCGTCTCGAAGAATGGTCCGCCTGCCCAGGGGCCGTACTCTCATGCTGTTGCGGCGGGAGGGCTTCTGTTCGTGTCGGGCCAGGGGCCGGTCGCGCCGGACGGCAGCGGCGTCAAAAAGGGGACGCTTGAAGATGAGGCGCGGCTCACGTTGTCGAATCTCAAGATCGTGCTCGATGATGCCGGTTCTGGGCTTCAGCATGTGGTGAAAGTCAATGCATACTTGGCGGATATGGACGATTTCCGCGAGTTTAACGAAATCTATCAGGAATATTTTCCGATGAATCCTCCTGCCCGGACGTGCATTCAGGCGGGCAGATTGCCTTTCGATATCAAAGTCGAAATCGAGGCTATCGCCATTATTCCGGACTGAGGCCCTCTATGAAATATCGCATTATACGCGTCAGTTGGTTGGTTCTTGCTGTTTCGGCGGTGTTTCTTTGCGCGGCAGGCTCTGCGCAACACGCCGAACGCACCGCTCCCGAATGGAACGCGCTGGGGGTCGACTATTACGCCGCGGGGGATTGGGCGCGCTCGCTCGAATGTTTCCGCGAGGCGGTCCGGCTCGTGCCGGACAATCAGACTGTCGTGCGCAACCTCTCGAATGCGTGCCAGGCTTACGCAGCGCAGCTTGCCGAACAGGGTGAACATGCCCGGGCCGCGGAGTATCTCGAGGAAGCCCTTCAGAGGGACGCGGAGAACCCCATGCCCCTGATCCAGCTTGGCTCGTATTTTCTGCGCATGGGGCTGGTTCAGGATTCGATCGCACGGCTCGAAGAGGCGATCCTGCTTGCTCCGGAGAATCTCGATGCCCATGAACTGCTGGGCGATGCGTATTATCAAGACAGCGATATCCCCGCGGCGCTGGCCCAATGGGAGTTCGTAGCGAGCGTGAACCCGAACCGCTCCGGACTGCAGGACAAACTTACCAAGGCTTATCGTGAAGACGCTGTCGAGTACAATTTTCACGCTCTTCGCTCCCGGCATTTTGTGATTGGTCATGCCCCTGATACGGACCGGGCTTTACTCCGGCAGACGTTGACGGTGCTCGAGCATGCCTACCGGGACATCGGCCGGAATTTCGGAAACGTCTATCCGCCCGGCCCGATCCAGGTGCGGGTCTACGTTGCGGATGATTTTACCCGTGCAACGGCCCTTGGCCCGCATGTGGCCGCCGTGTACGATGGCACCATCCGTCTGCCGATCAGTGACCGCATGGGAGCGCTGATTCCTCCAGAGGAACTGCGGCGGCGGCTTTACCACGAATACACCCATGTGGTAGTTCGTCATATTTGCCGCGAAAGGGCGCCTTGGTGGCTCAACGAGGGGTTGGCGGAGACCTTCTCCGATACCCTGACAGCTCGCGATATCGCGTTTTTGCGTGAAGCCTACTACAGCGGCGGGCTGATACCCTTTGAAGACATTGAAGCAACCCAGGTGCAGATCGAAGACGAATACGAACTGCGGCTGGCCTACCGCCAGGCTCATGCCTCGGTGCAGTACCTCTGGCGCCGATATGGCACGCAGGGGCTGGTGCCCATGATGGAAGCGATAGCCAGAGGGGTGTCACCCGAACAGGCCTTATTGCAGAGTTACCGATTGAATTACGACCAGTTGCTGAAAAGAGTGGTGGAAAGCGTGATACTGGGCGGCTATTGAGGTATCCGCACGAGAGCGCAGGCGGTGGTGGTTTAGGGCGCGCCATCTGCTCCGAGGCAAACGCAACAAGGCAGCATCCATGACCATAGTTTCGTTTATGTTGATGATTGCTTGTGCCGCAGGCGGGGGCTCGTCTCTTTCCGGCCAGGTGTTTGACAACGCGGGAGAACCGTTGGCTCGAGCCAGGGTTTTTGTCGAGCAAGGGCTCGCCGGTTCGATTCGCGAGTCCCGCACCGACAACGAGGGACGGTACCGGTTTGACAATGTGGCGTCCGGCACCATCGGCGTCTTTGCCATCGCGGACGGGCACGGCTTTGGAGGTCTGAGCATTACCGTACCCAGCGATGAGGACGTCCGCGAACTGACCATTCGTCTGCGCCCACCGGTGACGCTGTCCGGGAGAATCGTTAACGAAGCGGGCGAGCCGGTTTCCGGGGCACGTGTGATGCGTATCGGGCTGATGAATGAACCGCAATCGAACAATCCGCACGCTACGACGAAACTCGGCATTCCCTATGCCAAATTGGAGCCCATGGGCTTTCCTCCGATCACTACCGACGATCGAGGGCGTTTCACGGTCTCTGCCCTGCCGCGCGACGGCAGTATTGCCTTGAAGGCCGCCTGCCATGGGTATGCGCAGCAGGGGGTCGCCGATTTGCGGGCGGGCGACTCCAATGTCGAGATAGTCCTGACGCGCGGTGTCCTTGTCAGGGGCCGTGTCGTGACCCGCGCCACCCGGGTGCCGCTGAGCGGTGCGGTGGTTGTATTGCGGAATGCCCAACCGCCGCATGATACCGCACTCACACGCACCGATGGCTCGGGCGATTTCGCGATTCGCCTTCAACCGGGCGTGTACCTTTACCGAGCCTCTGGAGGAGGATTCCAGGGCGTGGGCTGGGAAGAACTTCTCGTAACCGGACAGCAGAGTGCACAGAGCGTAACGATTTATGCGGCAGCTTCGTGCGATATCCGGGGCAAGGTTGCCAATGCCATGACGGGCGAACCGGTTGGGGGCGCGCGCGTGGTTCTGCGCACGTTTGGAAATCCCGACTCGAGCGCACGCACCAACACGCGGGGTGAGTATGCCCTGCGGGGTGTCGAGGGCGAAAACACCGTGATTCTCGAATCCGCGCCCGGATTCATTCTGCCGGAGCGAAATGCGCGCCCCGTGCATGCCGCCGAAAATGAACGCGTCGAGCTGCCCACCTTCTGGGTGCTTCCCATGCCCGAAGTCCATCTGACTGTCGTCGATGAGGAACTCGAGCCTGCTCCACGATGCGTCACGTCGCTGGTGCAACCGCCTCAGTTTGGCTGGCAAGCCGCGGATGACTCGGGCCGCGTCCCCTTGCGCATCGGGCAGCTTGCTTCCGAGGGGGTCGTGTTGGGCAGGGTCGAACACCTCGACCATCCGCTTGGAGCGCTGTTTGCGTTTACCGCGCGCGACAATAGCGAGCCCGTCGTGCAGCTTTTGCCGCACGCAACGATCACGGGCCGCGTTGCGAGTGAATCCGGTTCGCCGGTGCCCGGCGTGGCCGTCTCCGTCTTTCTCGTGGACGACCAGATGGAATCGCCGCTTTGGCGCACGGTCAGCGGACCGGACGGCCGGTTTGAAATACCGGGCGCCGTGCCGCATGCAACGCTCGTGTGTGTAGCCGCGTCATCCGTCCACACGGCCGCCTCGGCCCCATTCGTTCTCGAACCGTTGCAGACTAAAGACGTGGGCGCCCTGACGATGCCGCGGTCGGCGGCCGGCACATCGCTTCTCGGACAGAGGCTCGACTGGCAGGCGTTTTCGCGGCTCGCCGGGCCTGACGCGCGCGAGGCAGGCCAGCAGCCCGCCGTGCTTGCCTTCTGTCCCCAAGAACAAGCGATGATGACTATCGAAGCCTGGCAGCGGCTTTCCACAATTCTTTCCACTTCGGGGCTGACATTCGCCGTGGTCGTCGACGCCCCCGTGACGGGCATTCCGGAGCCTTCCGTTGTGGTTCTCGAGGGAAAACGGCCCGCCACCGCGAGCACGTATCTGGTTTCGGCCGAGGGCCGTGTTGTTTCCGAAACCTTTGGCCTCCCGTCGGTGACGGCAATTCAGCAACTGCAGCAGGGTGCGCGATGAAAGCCATTTGTGCCGTCATTCTCGTCTCACTGTGCCTGCACTCCGGGGCGGTCGAGGTTCGCGGACGGGTCCTGGACCCGGATGGGAACCCGGTCGGTGGCGCGGAGGTCTGGCTGACGCGTGAACGGATTGTCTCCACGGCTACTACGGATGACGCGGGTGCGTTCGAGTTCTTGAACGTCCGCGCCGGATGGCTCTCGGTGACCGCACGGAAAGAGGGATTCGCGCTAACCGGTCTGACGGGGCATGTCTACGACGATTTGGCGGTAGACCTTCACCTGGCGATGCCCGATACGGTCCGCATTCGCGTCATTGACCATGCGGGCAAACCTTTAGAAGGGGCGCGGGTCAAACACCTGGTGGTTGGCGGCGCGTTCGAGGTGCACGTCAGCGATCTCGCCCAGCATGGTTTTCCGTCTATCCGCAGCGATGAGGACGGCGCGGTTGCTATCCCGGGCATGCCTGAAGGATCCTACGTCACGGTTACACTCGAGCACCGGAACTTCTGTGATTTGACTCTCCCGTTTCTCGTTCCCGGCGAGCATCAGCATCCGGCGCAACTGTATCCGGGTCAGGTGCTCCGGGGCCGAATCAGCGCCCCCGATTCGCCGGGCACGGCCCATGCCCGCGTACTGCTGTTCCAAGAGCCGCAGGAAGGGCAGCGGATGCTGTTGTACGATGTGCTGGCGGACGCCGAGGGGTACTATCGAACCATGGTTACTCCGGGCTCGTATATCATCGAGGCGCATCATCCGGATCACCCGATGCCCAAACCCGAGACCGTCCGGCTTGCAGACAGTCTGGAAGACACAGTGATGGATTTTGCGCTATCGAAAGCCCACACGGTCGAAGGGACTGTCGTCGGACCCGAAGCGGCGCCCATGCCCGGCGTCCTGGTTCAGTATATCATCGACAATTTTACGCAGGATGAGGCGTTCACGGATAGAAACGGCGCATTTCGCCTCACCGTATCCGCGGGTTCCGGGCGCGTGCGCGTTGTTCCTCCCCGGGGGTACATGACCGCCGAAACGCTCGATGTCGTGGTGCATATGGAAGCGGTCGAACATACCAGGATAAGTGCCATTGCGCTGGAGGCTCTTCCGGTATTGCGCGGACGGATTGTGAATGCAGACGACGAGCCTCAGGCAGCGGTGTTGGTGCGCACCATGAACTTGAATGCCCCGCTTTTTGCACTCAGCGATGATGCCGGGGTGTTTGAGATACCTCTCGAGGCCATGCCCGACGAGGAAGCAGTGGAATTGCGCGCGGAACACACGCTGCGGTTTCTCCGGCGCGATTTCACCATCGGGCTGCGGGAACAGGAAGGCGAGGTCATTGTGCGGCTCAGGCGTTTCGAGCCCGATCTTCGTCCGGACGAGCCCGGCAACGCGCCCAACGATCTGAGTCGGCTTGCCGGCAAACCCGCCCCGCCGCTGACGTGCAGAGCGTGGATAAACGCCGAAGAAATCACCCTCGAAGACCTCAAAGGCAGCGTTGTTGTCCTGTTCTTATGGGCAGGATTCGACCCCTTTGGCATCAATGCGGCCACGATTGCCGAGCTTACACTGCTTCACCAGGCACTAGCCGGTGCTGCTGACGATGTGGCGTTTGTTGGGGTTCACGACGATTCGGACCCGCCCGCGGCAGTGCGCCGCTACGTTGCCGAATATGGCATCGAGTTCCCTGTGGGCGTCGACGCCTCGCCGATGATTACCCTTAATCGCTACGACACGCGTGTGTTGCCCCAGGTGGTGCTGCTCGACAAGCGGGGCGTGGTGCGGTCCTTCGACGTCGAGAACCGGCTTCCCGAACTCATCAAAGACCTTCGGCGCAGGCCATGACCTTCTCCTGCTCGAGTGCGTGGCACCTTCCGCAGGTGCGGGCAAAAGAAACGCGCCCGCCAAGTATGAATGCGGGCGCGAGCGTTTTTTCAGGGACCGCCGTTACGACTGCATGGTGCCGATATGCCTCTGCAAACGGGCCTTTTTGCGCGCGGCGTTGTTGGGATGAAACACCCCTTTGCTCGCCGCCTTGTCAATAGCAGACAGAGCAACCGGCGCCAATTCCTTGACCTTTGCCTCGTCTTTGGCTTCGACCGCTGCTAGTACGTTCTTGATATACGTGCGCACTTCCGAGCGCACAGACTGATTGTACCGCCGATCGCGCTCATTCGTCTTAATCCGCTTCTTCGCAGATTTGATATTGGCCATTCTCGGATTCTCCCAATCGCCTCACGTGAAACCGGCACGTGCCAGTCAGTTAACTTCACTCAGCGCGATAGTTTAGCAAAACATTTCCGTCGCCGCAACTTTTTCACAACCTATTTCGGGGCCGTCTGTCGCCGCAGGAAGCGCTGCGCCAACTCGGGAGCGCGCCCAGCAACGTCTGCGCCACAACGGCATGGCACTTCGCCGAAGGATGTGCCGGGCCTTCTGCAGGGAAAAATGAGGCGAATCGGCTTACGTAAGGCCCATGACCGTGAATCCCCGCACTTCCTGCACCCGTTCTCAGATAGAGGCGCCTGTCTGGGTGGTGTTCAGTGAACCAGGGTATTCCGAAAGGGAGAGCCTCCAGGAGCACAAAGTGGTGTATACTGCAGGAATGAAGGCAAGTAGTCGGAAGCACAAGACCTGATTCGAAGGTAAACGGGGCTCAGGTATGGGACTGGAATTCTCGGAATTGCTATTCGCCATCGAGGAACGCTACGGGATCTTTCTCATTGACGACGATTGGGCAAAGATTCAGACGGTAGGGGACTTGGTGGAAGTGTGCCATGACCGTGTCCGCGGCGTCAGTACCAACTGGTGTGTATACCTTCCGGCCTTTCTTGATCTTCGCCGTACAGTGCGCGCAGCCGCGGATGATTCGAAGCTGTCAGTGTATCCGCATGCCAAGATAACGGATGTGTTGACGCCAGATCAACGGCGCGCGCTGTGGCGGAGGCTTCCCAATCTGGATGCCACCGATTCCGTAAGTCTTCGGCGGCCCCTGCTATTGCGCATTGCGCTGTACCTTATGTGGTTTTCGGCAGGAGCGGCGTTGCTTTTCGCTGAACTTGGCGGGTGGACTCTCTACATGGCCGTTTTTCTGGCGATCGGCCTCGTTCTAAACCTCGTTACTCGTCCGTTCAAGTCTGTTCCCCCGGCGCGTCTCCGGACCTTCGGTGATGTGAGTCGACGTATGCCGCTGACCAACATCAACGCAAAGAAAGCAATTTGTGCAGATTCAGCCGCCCTCTTCGACGATTTACGCCCGATGATAGCGGAGATTGTCGATATGCGCGAAGAGGAGATTTCTTTGAAGAGCCATCTTGTCAAAGACTTGGGGATGGGCTGAGGAAGTGCCACGCCGCGGGGCCGTCGACCGCGTAGCGGTCCAATATGCGTAGCCACGGGCGGTAGCCCGTGGATCCGGCGCTTCCCCCGACAACGACTCCGACGGAGTCGAACTACTCGAGCAGCTCCGCCGGTATCTGCCAGCAGCGGACACGTTCGCGGCGCCAGGTGTAGCACAGGGCGATGCCGTCGGCGGTTTCCACGATGTCCGGATACGAATACTCGCCTTCCTCGGTTTCGAGGCTGACGAGGTCGGTCCACGTTTCGCCGTTGTCGGTCGAGACCGCCAGATTGAGCGGTGTGCGTGGTCCCCAGTTCCTGGGGATCGGATTGTACAACAGCAGGAGGCGACCATCGTCAAGTTTGAGGACATCCAGGCTGCTGTTGTTGTTGGGCAAATCGGTCAGCCGCATGGGCGACCAGGTTCTCCCGCCGTCGGTGGAATCGGCGCGGCCCGTCCATCCTGCCGTGGTGCGCAACAGGGCATGCACGTGACCGGGGGACGATTCCCACAGCGTGGGCTGAATGGCACCCCTGCCCGGTACCTCGTCCCTATCGATGGCGAAATCGTCGCTACGGGTCCATGTCTTGCCCTTGTCTTCCGAACGGTCAACGAAGGGTTTCCACTCGCCGAGTTCGGTCGAGGCGGGCGCCAGCCACGCGCCATCCGACAGGATGATGGGCTTGTTCTTGACAGGGCCTCTGCCGCCTTTGTCTCCCGGTACCAGTTCGACGGGTTTCGTCCAGGTGAGGCCATCGTCGCTTGTTTTCATCCAATAGGTTTGCCAATGCGAGATTTCAGGACCGACTTTGAAGAAAAGATAAGTGCCTGCTTCGGGATCGGTGAAGAGCACGGGATTCCAATGGGCTGTTTCGTCCACTTTCGCGAGTAGTGTGGGCGGCGCCCAGGCCCCGTCAGCGAACCGCGAGAACCAGATGCCCACGTCGGGGTCCTTTTCCGCCGTTCCGCCAAACCATGCGGCAAGGAGCACGCCCGGTGCGGGCTCGGTAAGGGTAGACGCATGACACTGCGCAAACGGCCGGTCATCGCCAAACACGAAATCGACCCGGCCGCCTGCTTCGAGAAGTCTCTGTGTAAATGCGTGCGTGTCGTATGTGGTTTCAGGCACGGGGAACACCTCCTGGCGTGGGCGGGGCGGCGCGCTTTCCGTCTTCGCGGGCTCTGATGTGGCGCATCCGCTCGATACAGCCAGTATTAATGCAGCAGCTATCCCTGTTGCAAACGTCTTGTGAAATGCTCTGAGCACGTTGTCGGCCTTCCTTTCCGGTCATGGCTTCCTGGTGGTCTTTAATGTCTTTGTATGCATAGAGTAAGGCTTAATTGAAGCCAGAATCAATGGCGGCGTCCATGTTATAGTAAAAAGAGTGGCCTTATAAGATGAAAGATGATGCAATGGAGCAAGAAAAACACGACAAACTGATCGAGCTCGAACGCCCGCCCATCACGGAAACGGCCGTTGTGGTCCGGCTGATTCTGCCTTCCGATGCGCCTGACGAGGTCGAGGAGTCCCTCGCTGAGATGAAACGCCTGGCATGGACCGCCGGGGCCGA
>SLSB01000329.1 GCA_007130675.1 Candidatus Hydrogenedentota bacterium
GCACGGCTGGTCCGTCGAATAGAGACGGGCTGAGCGGTTTCACTTGCGCATAAGCAACGCGAGCTTACCCGCCCATGGCATTTTACTGCGTCCCGCCTGGCCGGCAAACGGGGGGCGACTGCTATACCGGTCTGTCGACAGGTATCTTTTCGCTGCGAATATCTGTTTCCCTTTGCAGCGCGGCAACATCTCCAAACGCGCCGCATTCTCCTTTACCTGTCTTCTCCGTACGGCTACAATACCGCCCGGTGTCTGGGAGACTCAACGAAAGGACTGGACATGAAGGACGGACTCCGGGTCACGGTGTGGAATGAGGGTGTGCATGAGAAGCGGGACGAAGCGGTCGCCCGGATTTATCCCGAGGGCATGGGCAAGCCGATTGCCGATTATCTCGCCAAACTGCGGGGCATTGCTTCGGTGCGCATCGCCGAGCTGGGCGACGAAGGCCAGGGCGTGACGGACGAAATCCTCGACAGCACCGATGTGATGACATGGTGGGGCCATTGCGCCCACGACGAAGTCACTGACGACAACGCCGCCAGGGTCAAGCAGCGGGTTCTCGATGGCATGGGGCTGGTGGTGCTGCATGCGGGCCATTTTTCGAAGTTATTCAAGGGGCTCATGGGTACAGGCTGCAACCTCAAATGGCGCGACGCAGGCGAAAAAGAGCGGCTGTGGGTGGTGGACCCCGCCCATCCTGTCGCGGAAGGCCTCCCCGAGTACTTCGAACTGCCCGAAACCGAGATGTACGGCGAGCATTTTGACATCCCCCAGCCTGACCAGCTCGTGCTTATCAGTTGGTTCGAGGGCGGCGAGGTGTTTCGCAGCGGGTGCTGCTGGCACCGCGGGCTGGGCAAGGTTTTCTATTTCCGCCCCGGTCACGAAACCTTTCCCATCTACCACAACACGACCGTTTTGAAGGTCATCTACAACGGTCTCCGGTGGGCCGCTCCCTCGGGCCTGAAAGAGGCGGTCCGCGGCAATGTGAAACCCCTCGAGAACATCGCGAAAAAAGCCTGACTGCTCCGAATAAGCACAGAGGCTCGGGTGCACGAGTTCAGGGGACTGCCTCCCCACGTGAATCGGGCAGGGGGTGGAGGTCATTCGGGTGCGGCCATGAGGATGCCCACGGCAACGCTTTCGGACAAGCAGATGGCGCTTCTCGCGCGGAAGCTCGCTTACGCGTACGAGGGCGGCATTTCCATCAGACGCGCCCTCGAACTCATGGCCGAGGATAGCCGCGGCAGCAGCGTCAGAGCACTTGCCCGGGACCTCGCCAACGCCATCGAGAACGGATACTCGATCGAGGAGGCCTTGCGCGCTCAAGGTGGCGCGTTGGATGGTTTCTTCGTTGACCTCGTGGCCGCGGGCGAACGGGCAGGAAGACTCTCTGAAGCGCTCGAGACCCTGGGTCTCTGGTACGAAGAACAGCTGGCCTTTCGCCGGATGCTCTCCTACCAATTCTCTTATTACGTCGTGCTGTTTGCCGTGGTTGCATTCTTCCTGTATCCGAGCATCCGAGTATTCCTTCATGGGGGCTCACCGATGCTACTTGTGGCGGCGGCCATTCAGTTTTCCGTGGTTGCCGCCGTGGTCTATGCGGCTGCGCGCCTGGGAGTCCTGACTTGGCTCAGGCAGCGGTTCAGCGCACGCACATGGCCCTTCTCAGGTCTGACCAGACAGCTCAATCTCAGCCGTTTTTGCAGAATACTTGCTCTAACCTACGGGCATCTTTCGTTTTACGAAAGTTGGGCGCGGGCTGCGGAGTCGGTGTGGGACGAACAATCGCGCCGCCATTTGATGCGCGTGCCGGATCGTGTCCGCGAGGGCGCGACACTCGGACAGGCGGTATTCGAATGCCAGGCCCTGCCCGATATAGTGAAAGAGATGATCATTACCGGTGAAAACACGGGCAATACCGACGAATGCTTCGTGAAAGCCTCCCAGTATTTGCGGGATGAGGCCATGCACCGCGCACACGTCCTTTCGCTGGCGGTTGGGAGCCTGATTATCATCGCCGTGATCGCACAACAGGCGCTCGGCGCCGCCCTTTTCCTTGGAAACATTCTGCTGTGGTAAGATACAGGGAGATATGCGCAGGTTCGGACTGCGAAGCCAGCGCCTGTCTCTTCTGAAAACGGAAAGTTTCCGGCTATTTCGCAGCGGTCCGCGGCGTCTGAAGATTCCAATCCATTCACGCAAGACGGCTCGCGTAAGATCCGGTTGCCCGCCAGTTAGGAGCTGCGGAACGTCCGGAGTAGCAGATCGTCTCTGTGTCTGTTACAATCGGATAGAGTTCGCCTCACATGCGCCAATGCAGGAGTGCAGTATGGGCCTGTTTTCCTCACAGATACCGGCCAAGAAGATGGTGCCGCTATGCCGTCAGCTCGCGACGTCGTACGACGCGGGCATTCCCATCGTGCGCTCGCTCGAAATCATCGGCGCGCAACAGCAGGACCGCAAGATCCGAGGCATCTTTGAGGAAATGTCCGATGCGTTGAAGTCGGGCGACACCCTCGGCCAAGCGACCCGCAAACAGAGCAAGTATTTCCCGAATTTCTTCATGGAACTCATTGCCAGCGGTGAAATTGGCGGCAAACTCGATGTGATGTTGCGCGATCTGGCCGATTATTACGAGGACCGTCTCGAACGGCAGCGGAGCGTCATGCGCATGATGGCGCTGCCGGTTATCCAGCTCATCGCCGCTTGGTTTCTTGGCACGTTTGCCTTGCGGCTTGTGGGACAGGTTACCCGAGGGATGTCTGAAAGAGGCGGGGGCAGGGGTTTTGATTTTGTTGCGTTTTTCCGCGATTATGCTCAGTTTCAGCTGAAGGCCATCGGCATTTTTGCTTTGATTTTCGCGCTTATCGTGATTCTATCGAGGTTGGGCATCTTTAGCTGGATATCGGGATTGTTCACTACGCATATCTACCCGATGTCGGCGGTGACCAAACGGTTTGCGCTGGCGCGGTTCTTCCGGAGCCTGTCGCTGTTGCTTGGCGCGGGGGTACATGTGCCGGCGGCCATCGAACGCTCGGCGGCGGTCACGGCGAATCCCTATATCGAACGGGACTTGCTCAAGACCATTCCCCACGTTCAGCAAGGCAAGACTCTCGTCGAGGCGTTCCGCGAGGTGAAGTATCTCACGCCCACCGCGCGCGAAATGCTGTTGGTAGGCGAGCAGTCTGGCAAGCTCGACGAAGCCCTGCGCAAGGCCGCAGATTACCATTTCGACGAGGCGAACCAGGCGGTGGATATCGCGTCGAAGATTTTCGGCGTAATGCTGGTGCTTGCCGCCGCCTTGACTATCGGCTACATCATCATTACGTTTTACATGAGATTCTACGGAGGCATGATGAATGAGCTCGGGATTTAACGAACCGGATTTTGATTCTGTCGAGGAAGTGAAAGACCGCACCCTCATGTGGTGGGGCGCCGTGGGCGTTCTGGCGATTGTGTTGATTGCAGCGGCGTTCATCTGGGGCCGCGCGGACCCCAACATATCGCGCGTGCGGCTGCGCCACATTCTTATCGCCTATGACCGTGGCGATCCTGCCGCGCGGGCGCGGGCGCGCGACCGCGCCGAGGAGTTGCGTCAGCGCATCATCGAGGGCGAGAGTTTTCGAAGGCTCGCGAGAGAGTACTCGAACGATCCCCACAGCGCCGGCCGGGGCGGCGACCTCAGCTATATGCGCCGTGGCACCCTCGATCCCGTCATTGAAGAATACGCCTGGACCGCGCCGATTGGAGAAATCAGCGAGGTTCTCCACAGCCAATTCGGATATCACATCGTGCGGGTGGAAGATCGGCATCTCTCCGCGGCGGATAGGCACGACATCGAGATAAAGCGGCGGGTGACGGAAGAAGCCCATCCGGGCGCTCCGTAACTCCCGTTGCCGCCTGGACCGCACACACGCCGCGCCGCCAATGCGGACACGCAACGGCGCGGCGTTGCCTTTGTCAGGTTTTCGCGTAATACTTCTGCAAATTCCGGATGACGGTGGGGAAATTGATCCAGTCGCTGAAGAATGCCGTGAGAAGCAGGATGACAAGCTGCTCGGCAGGCTCGATTCTGCCGGCGAGATCCACCCCGAACTGCGCTCGGGCGGGCATCCGCGATACGGGTTCGATGTGTTTCATGGTCTGAATTTCCTCCAAAGTCTGTGACAGTGCGCGAACTCTACCATACCGGGCCGGCAACATCCAATGGCGAAGTCTTGAGCTAATCGCCGGCAAGCCACCGCTCTCCACATTTCACGGGATTTTCAGACACAGTGCGAGGATCGGTCTTGCCGAGTGTTGCCGGGGCTGGCCTACACATTGAACCGGACCAGGATGATGTCCCCATCCTGAACGATGTAATCCTTGCCCTCGAGGCGGACGTGCCCGGCTTCCTTTGCCTTGGCCATGGACCCCGCGGCCGCGAAATCGTCGAAGTGCACGACCTCGGCGCGAATGAACCCCCGGGCGAGATCACTGTGGATGATTCCGGCGGCATCTTGCGCACGCGTTCCCTTCGGAGCGGTCCATGCATGGACCTCGGTTTCGCCGGTGGTCAAGAAACTGACGAGCCCGAGCATGGCATAGGCGGTCTTGATAAAACGGGTGCGCGACTCCTCGCCAAGGCCGAGTTCTTCGCGAAACGCCGTGCGCTCGTCTTCGGGCAACTGGCAGACTTCCATTTCCATCGCGCCGCACAGCTCGATGAGGGTCTGGTCAGTTTGTTCGGCATACGCACGCAAGCCCGACGGGTCGTCCTGGCCGATGCGTTCGTCGCCATAGTTTCCCAGCAGCATGAGCGGTTTGCGCGACAAGAAGCAGAAGCCCGAAACCACCTTCTCCTCTTGGGGGTTCAGTTCGAGCAAACGGAGGGGCTCGTCCTTCTCGATATGGGCTTTGCACCGGCCCAGCACCTCGTATTCGCGGTCTTTCCGGTGCTCTTTTTCGAGCCGCTCGAGGCGCCGCTCGATGATGATGAGGTCCTCGAGTTGCATCTCTGCCTCGAGGGCACGGCAATCGCGCACGGGGTCGACACCGCCAAGGGGATGCATCACGTTTTCGTTATCGAATGCCCTTACCACATGCACCAGGGCCTCGACCTGGCGCAACGCGGTCAACGCCGCGCTGCTCAGGGCTTTTTCTTCGCCGGACGCTTCATCCGGGGGCACGTCTACAAACTGAAAGTCAGCATAGGCAACCTTTTTAGGTTTGTATACCGCCGCCAGATGGTCGACTCGTTCGTCAGGCACCTTGAGCACGGCAAGATTGGCCTCGCGGTTTCCGAAAGCTCCCACTTCGGCGTGCGCGCCCGTCAACGAATTGAACACGGTGGTTTTGCCCGACCGCGCAAATCCGATGATTCCAACCTTCATGGATACCTCTTCTCCAATAGCACATACGTTAGTTGCCGGGCGTGTTACGCCGTTTGCACCCCGCTGGTCTCAGCAGCTGCGTTTACAGATAAGGCTCGAGCTCGGTCTCGAGCAGGCGCTTGTAGGTCTCGTATTGCTCGTTGGTTACGTTGCCGATGGTTTTGGAATAGGCTGCCCCTGTCATCGGGCGCGCATAGGCGTCGACGGGGTAGCCGTGCTCGCTGGCGTACCGCTTAAAGAACTCGACACTGTTGATGTCGAATGCCACCAGCTTGTAGACCGCATGCTGGGCCTGGATGGCTCCCTTTGCATCGTCCGCATTAAAGCGCTGCTGCAACGCGTTGAGTAGCTGCGGATACATGGCCGAGCCTTGCCCGATCACGGCTCTCGAACCGGCATACAGGCCTGCGTAGAACGCGTTCTCGTTGCCTGTAACATAGGCGAAGTCTTTGCCCTGCACCGCCGTGCAGAGCGTCGCGATGTAGCCCGCATCCGCCGTGGAGACCTTGATCCCGGCGAGATTCGGCATATCGGCCAGGCGGGCGAGTGTGTCGTGGGTGAGTTGAAAGGCCTCGGCCATTCCCGGCGGCTGATAAATGAACGTAGGAATGCGCACGGCCTGGCTGACCGTCTCGAAATACGCGAGGATCACATCGGTCGCCGTCTGCCCTTCGCGCGGCAGGATGGCCTCGGGCACCGTATGGACCACCCCGTCGGCGCCCTGCGCCTCGGCGTATTGACTCAATTCGACTGCCTGTCGGGTAAAAATGTCCGGATCAGGATAATGGCCGCGGTCACGGTCCCAGATGCCGGTGGTCCCAACCAGGACGGGCGCTCGCCCCTCGAGATGAGCGCACGCGGTGCGGGCCATGGCCTTCACGTCCTCGAAACTGAAGGTATACATCTGCCCCATGCCCGCGCGCACGAAGAACGCGCTGATGCCGCCGCGCTCGAGCAGGAAATCCAGGAACCGGCATTGACCGTCCGGGTCAAAACTCAAATCGGAACGGAAAATCGAAAACGTAGGGGCAATACACCCCTGAACATATGCGGGAACCATAAAGACCCTCTTTTCTATCACCTATTACGGTATTTCTGGGCCATTGTCTGGGCGGGGCCCACACCTTTCGTCAAGGCGGGCTTGCGCGGCTTGACCTTTTGAACGGCCATGGGCCGGTAGCGGATCATCGCCATCAGAAACAGAATGGCAACCACGAGCTCCATCCAGAACAGCCAGGCCGGGCGGTACGCCTCGCGGTTCCAGAACTCGACCAAGGGGGTTGCCCAGTCCATGTGCACTCGATTCTCTTCGAGCATCTCCATCTGCGTGTTGTAGTGAAACCACCCCACCAAACGGACCAGCAGATGCACCGCCGTATGAAACAGGCCGCAGTAGATGATCCACTCGATGGTCCAGAAGATGAACGGAAACGTATACTTTCGAAACACCCACAGGATTGGGAATGCACACGCCAGGATCACTACGTAGGCAACCCAGTTCTCGGAAAGATGTTGGATCAACGCGTCCATCGTCACACACTCCCCCTTCTTCGAAAGTGTATCACAGGCACCCCGATCGTGCAAAGGCAGGCGGCACTCTGGTATACTTGCGCTCCGGCAGGTCAGCCAGGATTCAGCACGATGGGAGGCAGAAGTTGATGGACAGACTCCACATGTCCGCCGAGGGTCTCGACAAACTCAAGGCGGAGCTGCAGGAATGCCGTTCCCGCAGCCGCGTGGTGGCCGACGCCATCGAAAAGGCGCGCGACATGGGCGACTTGCGCGAAAATGCCGATTACCATGCCGCCAAGGAAGAGCAGGCAATGCTGGCGGCCCGGATCAAGGATATCGAGGACAAGATTGCTCGGGCCGTGATTGTCGACCACGATGCTATCGACGCGACCAAGGCCTACCTTGGTGCAACCGTGCGCGTGCTGAACACCAAGACCAACCGCGAGAATACCTATGTGCTCGTGAGTTCGGTCGAGGCCGATGCAACTTCAGGAAAGATCTCCGTGCGGTCGCCCGTCGGTGAAGCACTTCTCGGCAAAAGCGTGGGTGACATGGCGGTTGCTCGCGTACCCGCGGGCGTTCTCGAGATGGAGATTCTCGAGATCAGCCGGTAACACGGAGTTTTTCGCTCTGGCGGAAGATAGATGGATTTTGGGCGCGCTGGTACGTGACGGTTTCGTGCGTGGGAGCGCGCCCATGACGGGTGTGGCCGCCCCCAGAGTCATTGGCACACCGAAACCACAGGCGGAAGATTGAAGCCAGCAGGACGACACAACATCGATGCCAAAACGAACGGACATCCACAAGATCTTCATCATCGGGTCAGGGCCTATCGTCATCGGGCAGGCCTGTGAATTCGATTACTCGGGCGCGCAGGCGTGCAAGGCGTTGCGCGAGGAAGGCTACGAGGTCGTCCTGGCCAACAGCAATCCCGCGACCATCATGACCGACCCCGAGATGGCCGATCGCACATATATCGAGCCGTTGACCGTGGATGTGCTCGAGCGCATCATCGAACGCGAACGCCCCGACGCGCTGCTGCCTACCGTGGGCGGGCAAACGGGGCTCAATCTGGCTGTTGATCTTGCCGAGGCGGGCATCCTCGATAAGTACGGCTGCGAACTCATCGGGGCGCGGCTCGGGGCAATCAAGAAGGCCGAAGACCGCGGTTTATTCAAAGAGGCCATGGTGCGTTGCGGTTGCGAAGTGCCCAACAGCCTGGTGGTGCATTCACTCGATGAGGCCAAGGATTTCGGCGCCTCGCTGGGGTACGAAGCCATCATCCGGCCGGCGTTCACGCTCGGCGGTTCGGGCGCGGGCGTTTCGTTCAACCGCGAGGAATTCGAGAAGGTCGTGAGCTGGGGGCTCGAGCTGAGTCCGGTTCATGAGATCCTCATCGAGGAATCCGTACTCGGGTGGAAAGAATACGAACTCGAGGTCATGCGCGACCTGAACGACAACGTGGTGATTATCTGCTCGATCGAGAACCTCGACCCGATGGGCGTGCACACCGGCGACAGCATCACGGTCGCCCCGGCCCAGACGCTCACCGATCGCGAATACCAAGTCATGCGCGACGCGTCGATCGCCATCATCCGCGAGATCGGCGTGGATACCGGCGGCTCGAACATTCAGTTCGCGGTGCATCCCGAGACCGGCCGCATGGTGGTCATCGAGATGAATCCGCGGGTGTCGCGCAGCTCGGCGCTGGCATCGAAAGCCACCGGCTTCCCAATCGCCAAGATCGCCGCAAAACTCGCCGTGGGTTACAGCCTTGACGAAATCCCGAACGACATCACGCGCGAGACCCCGGCCTCGTTCGAACCGGCGATCGACTACTGTGTGACCAAGATCCCCCGATGGGCGTTCGAGAAGTTCCCCGGCGCTGACGATGTGCTCACCGTGCAGATGAAAAGCGTCGGCGAAGCCATGAGCATTGGCCGCACCTTCAAGGAATCGCTCCAGAAGGGTCTACGCTCGCTCGAGATCGGGCGTTTCGGGCTGGGCGCCGACGGAAAAGACCGCCCGATTACCGCCGATGCGGCCTCCGATGAAGAAAAGGAAGCCTTGCTGCGGGCGCTTCGAACGCCCCGGCCGCGCCGCATTCTCGAGGTCGCCCGGGCGTTCCGGCTCGGCATCGCGCTCGACGACATCTACGAGGCGACCAAGATCGACCCCTGGTTCTTGCGCAATATCCGCGAGATTGTCGAGGAAGAAGCCGCGCTCCGGGAAGCTTCTCCCGAGGACCCGGC
>SLSB01000424.1 GCA_007130675.1 Candidatus Hydrogenedentota bacterium
CTGGGCGCTGTCATTCCATCTCGAGTCCGTTGAGCGACAATGCCCACCGCGAACTCGCCTGCGGGCAAGCCGTCCCACGAGAATGTGCCGTCGTCCCCCGCCGACTGCACATCATTGACGCGTAGCGCAAACGCTTGTGCGGTCGTGAGATAGACAGGGGCGTTCGCGGCCGCCGCGCCCGAAGAGCGGACCACCCTGCCCTCGATGCGCGCCCCCGGCAATATGGCAAGGGTCACGTCACTCGACAGACCGTGTGATGGCGCTTCGACGGAAACCGGTTCGGGCGAAACAAGCCCAAGGCGGCGGGCCTGAAGAAGAACCCTGGTGCCTGGCGTCAGTCCCGCGGAGACAAAATAGCCTTGCTCGTCCGCCTTTTCCATGCGTAGCCGCGAGCCTTGCTGCGTGCTGATGAACACGTCGGCATAGGGCACGGGTCTCCCCTGCTCTTCAACCACGTAGCCCTGAATACCCGCCCCGAAGGCCAAATGGAAGTCAAGCCCGTCGAGCATCTGGCCGGGCGCCAACGCGACAGTCGCCTCGTTGCCTGTTTCTTGTGAGAACGCAAAACGCAGACTCGGCGCGATGGCAGACACCCGGTGCTCGCCAGGGCCCATCCCCGATAGGGTGTAAGCGCCTGCCCTGTCGGTCTTCACCGTGACCGCGGAAGCAAGTCCTTCACCGCGTGCAGTGACATAAACCCCCGGTAGCGGCCTTTGGGATTCGCGGTCGTACACATGGCCGGCGATACTGCTGGCGGCCACCGCGCGAAGCACAATGCCTGTCTCTGTCTCGCCGTCACGGACGCGCACGCGCGGGAGAATGCCTTTCGCGAGGACGTAACGCTCGTCCCGCATGGCCAATTCACACGTTCCCGGACGAAGCAGCCCAAAATCAAACCCGCCGTCTTCGCGTGTGACGGTCTCGAAGCGCTCGGGCACAGTGCCGCCCTTCAAGACCACAGCGACATCCGCCAGCGGTTCTTCCGTGCCGTCAAGTATGACACGTCCACTGACGGCCCCGCCCGCTGTGAGTTCGATGGCGAGACCGTCATGGGATGGCTGCACCGGCCCGCTAAGCACGGGGGCCGCATCTTGCGACATGGCCAGGATCTGGGTGGGCACTCGAGGAAGCCCCGCAAAATGGAACTCCCCCTCCGCACAAGACACCACGGGCTCGGGGAGGGTCAGTAGCTGCGTGCCGAAGTCGTCGCTTCGCCTCATCGGGCGCGGCAGACCATGCTGCTCGGCCCCCGCGGGTTGAATCGTCCAGAGCCGCACACCAGCCGCTCGCTCGCCCCGGGCATTGCGCACCACGCCCGAAACATCGCCGGAAGCCGTGAGCCTTATCTCAATATCCGCAACGGGCCGCTCGATGGACAGATAGGCCCTTTCGGCCTGGGCATGGGCGTGTGTGCGTGCCAGAACGGAATAATAGCCCAAAGGCAGACCCGTGACGGCAAACTCTCCGTCAGCCCCGGTGCGCGTTTCACGTGTTACGGGCGTCTGGGTTGGGAGCAGGGGATTCTCGCCTTCGGTTTGCAGGACGGCGACCGTCGCGCCGTCAGCCGGGGTTCCGCCCGGCCCCTGGACCCGCCCGAGAATCACGCCGGGCAGGGCTGGGGTGTCGCGGAGATGAGGCGAGACGGAAGTGCGTCCCCCGTGCGCGACGGAGTCCATGCGGCCCGCCGGTGGCGTGTCCAAGCGCGGTGCTGAGGGCACGTGCTCGCGGGCATGTGTATCGGGGTGTTGCGTCGCGGACAATTCACCTGGGGCGGTTGGGGCATCGGGCCCGCCATGCAACATCAGCCACACCAGGGCAATCAAGCCGGCGCAGATAAACACAATCAGCGCAAATCTCAGGTTTTGCTGCATGTATCTTTACCGAAACGCGCGCACCAATCCTACATCGCCAAGCTACCGCGCGCCGTTCAGGCCCAATCAGGGCATATCCTCTAATTCTATACCCAAAGCGGCCACGTTTGTTTCGGGTTCTTCGAGACGCATGGCATCTTTTTCGGTCGTCACCACCAGCATATCACGCGGCAGGGTTTGTGCGGGAAACGGGCTATGATCGGGATACGCCATGCGGCTGGTAATCTCCGCGCCCAGGTTCTCGAGGGTGTCGAAAAACGCATCGGGGTTCCCAATGCCGCAGACCGCGCAGACCCGGCCCTCGGTCAGGCGCGAGAGCGGCAATTGTTCGCCGTCACAAACCCGCCACAGCAACGAGGGAACGTGCCGAGTCCTTCTGACGGGCGCTTCAGGACAGTATCGCGAGATCGTTTCAAGCGCAGGCTCGAGATCGTCCGTTTGGTCGCAGCGCGTCAAAATGATGTGCGTGGCCCGCCCCATGGCCTCGGGCGGTTCGCGCAAAATGCCCCGGGGAATAAGGCGGCCGTTGCCAAAAGGATTGGTGGCGTCAATGACCAAGACGTTCTCGTCGCGTTCGAGCTGGACGTACTGGTAGCCGTCGTCCAGGATGAGCGTATCGCACGCATACTCACGGATGGCCTTGTTCGCGCCCGCGACCCGGTCCGCACAGCGCACGATCAACACCTCGGGGACCTTCCGCGCGATTAACGCGGGCTCGTCGCCAAAGGTGGCGCATAGTTCCGGTGTTCCTTTGCCCACATGCACCGCCATGGCGGTGTCCGATTGCGCGCCGTATCCGCGCGTAAGCACCGCCACGCGCCGTTTCTTGCGCACTTCGTCGCGCGCGCGTTCAATCACGGCAGGGGTCTTACCCGTTCCACCGGCGGTGATATTGCCGAAACTGATCACATGGGCATCGACGCGAACCCGCGGTTTTCGAAGCCGCAGCCGCATGCCCGCGCGCATGACGGGGGTGGCTGCACTCAGCAACAGGGACAAGGGAAAGGAAATCGGTTCATCCCGGCGAATCTTTTCTGTGATGTTTTGGATCCAGGTACTCATCGCGGGGCAAATCGTTTGCCGCTGAACTGGCGCACAAGCCCCTTGAGCTCGAGCATAGTCAGGGAACTCAAGGCTTCGGACACGCTGAGCCTGCAGGCAGCGGCGATCTCATCTACATACGAGCCGTCAGGCGCAAGCGCTCCAAGAATCGCCTGCTCTGTATTGGTGGAAGGCTGAGGACCGGGTTCGCGCTGCACGGCGGGCTCGGCTGCGGGCGGAGGCTCGCGCCGAACTGATTCGCGCGGCGCTGGCGTGGCTGCTTCCGGCTCAGATTCGCCTGGTAGCACGGGTGATTCTTCGCGCTGCGGGGCTTCGGCACGCAAACACGCGGCCGGCAGCTCAAGTTCGACCAGAATATCTTCGACGCGTTCAACGAGTTTAGCGCCTTCGCGGATCAGCGCGTGGGGGCCCTCGGTATTGTGCGTGCCGGCCTGTCCGGGCACCGCGAAGACCTCCCGGCCCTGTTCGGCGGCCTGTCTGGCCGTGATCAATGCACCGCTGGTCAGAGGGGCTTCGATGACTACCGTGCCCAAGCTCATTCCGCTGATGATCCGGTTACGGTAAGGGAAATGCCCCTTGCTGGGCTTCATGCCCATGGGGAATTGGGAGACAACGGCGCCCTGTGCGGCAATATCCTGCAATAGTTGGGCATTCTGCGGGGGATAAACAATATCAACGCCGCACCCCAATACGGCGACCGTGCGGCCGCCCGCCTCGAGCGCGCCACGATGCGCGGCGGCATCGATACCCATCGCCAGCCCGCTTACCACCGTAACGCCTCGCGCCGCCAGCTCGCGCGCCAGTTTCTCGGCCATCCGGACGCCATAGGGCGACGCGCGCCGGGTACCCACGAGGGCCACGTAGGGCTCTTGCTCGGCTGGAAGGCTTCCGCGGGCAAACAGCAACAGCGGCGGGTCGTATATCTCTGCCAGTCGCAGCGGATACCGGGGATTCTCCATCGTGATGAGAGTGGTCCCCCACTCTTGCATCGCGGCTTCTTGTTCAACGGCTTCGTTGGTCTCGGAATATTGCCGGATGCGGTCAGCCAGTTTCGGGCCTACCAGGTCGGCGACCATCCCGCGCGGCGCCTCGAAGACGTGGGTAGGCGTTCTGAATCGCGCCAATAATCGAATGAAATGCGCCGTCCCCACACCCGGCACCAGTGCAAGACGCAGCCAGTCTCTGTCTTCCTGTGTGAGCTTCATGGGGGTAATATAGCATTGCAGGGCCAGAATTTCATGCCCTGTTACACAGGACGATGTCCCGGGAGGATCAGGGTGAAAAGTGCTTCTTCACAATTTCCGCAATCTGCTGGAGCCGGTGGGCGTAGGTGTGTTGCACGAGCACACGGGCACGGGCACGCGCGGCAATCTCGGTGCGCGCTTTGGGATGAGCACGAAAAAAACGCAGCGAATCCCGGCATTCTTCAAGAGAATGGTAAACAGCCACCTCGTTTTCGACGTCAAACAGCTCATCGAGAACCGGCTGAGCGTCTGTAAGCAAAAATCCGCCCGCGGCGGGGCAGTCAAACACCCGCTGGTTGACGGTGGTCGCCATCTGGATGCTCGTCGAGTTGAGGTTCACCTCGCAGCGCCCATAGAACTCTGCGAGTTCGCCCAGGTAGTGCACGGGACCGCCTGAGGTGGGAAAAGCGATGCGCCACTCATCGTCGCCCCGCATGACCGCCCCTTCGGGCACGAGGGCCGAAGCCAGCCTATGCCGTAACCGCCGTGTCCCTTCGATAAAGAAGACCATTTCCGCGTGGCGGCGCTGTTCGGCATCCAGCGTATCCACATAGCCGGGGTCCAGAAGTGCATGCAAGCCCTCACCAAAATTCTCGCGAGTCACGTGTTCCGTCTCGAAGCTCTGTCTCACCGCCGCCTCGAGTTCGGGGTCGGTCTTCAATGAATCCCACTCGCGGCGCGCAAAGGAGACCATCGAGTTCCCCACGAACGAGGGCGGAATATCCCACATTTCACGTGGCTCACGGTTAAAGACGTGGGGATCCGCCGCCAACGGAACGGTTTCCACGACCGGGAACCCCGCCGCTTCGAGACTCGGAATGTACGCGGGCTCCCAGGTGAGCGCAACGGCATACGGAGACGCGAGGTCGGTGCGGCCCATCAGGATGGTGCGGGGGCCGTCCACGAACCAAGTGACATAGGGGATACGAACATCTTCGAAGAACCGGGCGAACAGGCCCGAGACGTCCATGCCGCTGAGATTCACGGTCAGAATGAAATCAGGCCGGAACCCAGCAAGCCTCTCGAACAACCGTGCGACATTCTCTTTGGGCAGTACGCCCTCCATGACAGTGGGGACAGTCTCGACTTCCCACCCGAGGTCGCGGCACGCGTTGACGCACGCCCCGTCTACCCAATATTCGCTGCGCAGGATCAGAATGCGCGGCACCGGCCCCGCGAACTTGTCATACGACAACATTTCGCGCAACCGCTTGGATACTATGAGACGCGGCTCCTTCATGGCGGGGATGGTACCATCGCACGCGACCCGGGACAAAGCTTGGGACTTATATGACCAGTGTGACGGATATGTCATATGAGGGATAAGCATCACCGACCCCAGGCGGCTTGGGTCTACGCCTTGGCGAGTTGCTCGTGCAGGCGGTGCGCTTGAAGCACAAAGGCCTCGAGACGGGCCTCGATCACTTGGGGGAACGCATTCCCGTCGGTTTCGATAGCGAGAAACGGCAGTTTGCGCTCGCCCTCGAGCAGCTTATCCCAAGATTCATGGCCATTGTGTTGGGCGAGAGCGCGTTTCTCGGTGGTCGTGAGCTTCTCGGAGAGTATGGACTCTGCGACGCGTGATGGCATGCACCCGAACGGACCAATCGAGATGATGCCGCAGGCTGGGTGCAGAATCTCGTGGAGGGCGTTGCCCACGGTGAGGATGGCCTCGCCCGTGAGAAGGGGGGACACGAACCGGGAGCCCGCGTCAATGACCGGCTCGAGTTCGACCCCGTCGCAATGGAACAGTTCCGAAAGTGCAAGGCGTTTTCGCACGCCCCGTTCGAGATAGCGCTTTACCCAATAGCGCAGCCAAAACGTCAGCGGCTTCTCCCCGTCGATTCCCTCTTTCGCTAGCCAGTCAACGTACTTAATCCATTCATTGGTGTGCGACGTGCGCACGGCGATCCCCTCCTCGGCCAATCGCTCGACCAGGCCTTGCAGCGATATCGGATCGCGGCGCACGTAAATCTCACCAATCAACGATACCGTGGGAATCTCGTGATAGGGTCGCTTCAACGGAATCGAGGCCAGTCGTTTACCGGTTCGCGTAAGCTGCCGCGCGACCGTCGGCCAGCCTTTGTCCATCACGGCGATGATGGCCTCGTGCTCTTCGTGCAGCATGCGCAGACCTTCGCCGGGATTCTCCGCCGCGGCGAGAACCATCGAGTACATGTCGTCATACAGATCGCCGATAATGACAGCCCGCCAGGCCGCCATGGTGAAACGATCGCCGAGGCCGGCATACCCGGTCTCACTGGCCAGCGTGAGCACTGCCATGTCCTCGATCTGCAGTTTCTCGATGAGCCCTTTTGAGAATACATGATACTGACCGAACCGGCAGGGACCTTCGGCGCTCAGCATGAAATACACGGTAATCTCGCCTTTCGGACGGCGCCGCACGTACTGAATAAGGGAGCCAACGGTTGTTTGAAGTGGCAAACACTCTTTGCATGTCGAGTGGCCCTGGCCCAGTTTCAGAATCTCTTCGTCCGCCGATGGGAGCGGTTCCGCGCGCACGCCACAACGGCCGAAAGCTCCGGCTACGAGCGCGGTGCCGTACCGTCCCATGGCGGGCAGGATGACGTTGACGCGCGGGTCATCAAGAGCAACCAGCTCGCCAGAAGCCCGGCGGATGACAGCTTTGCCCCCGCGGTATTCAACGACCGCCGGCCGGTACGGCGTGCCGGAAACCCCCGTCTTTTCGCGCGCCTGCTCTTCAAGGACCCGGTAATGACGAACGATATCGAGAAATGCCTCGACACGTGTCTCGAGCCCGGCATCAGCGGTGTGGTTGTCCAATTCCAGCGTCAACGATGGTTTGCGCCCCATCAGGTCGCGGAAATACGTGAGCAGGAAGGAATCGGGTCCGCACGAAAAATTGGTGATAAACGCGCCGAAGAGCTGTGGGTGGGCTTTCACAAAGCGGGCCGCGCGCAACAGGTTGCGGCCAATGCCCCAATACATGTTGTGGTCTTCGGGAAGCGGCTGATCATCGCACGGAAGCATATCGAACGGGAGAATACATACCCCCCGCGAAGCGAACTTCGCCGGGATACCTTTATTGGCCTCCGACGCGAAGCTGTTATAGGGGCGTCCAAACAACACAATGCCCGTGAGCGATGGGTCGTTTTCGATCCTGGCCAAGGCTTCCCGGCCCATCTCCTGCAAATCGGCGTGAAACGCCTGTTGAGCTGCCCAGGCAAGCTGCGCCGAGCTTCGCGCTTCCTCCGCGCCGTGGCCCAAGGTCTCGGCCATACCCTGCAATGCTTCGAAGTTCGCATCCAGTCCTCGCGAAAAATCGAGATAGGGCCGAAGTGTGCGTGCGTCGTCGAGTTCGGGAAACGCGGGCGTGAGATAATATGGTTCCCCCTGCACAAAGACACAGGTACATGCTCGTTCTTCATTGGGGGAGGAGTGAATACCGGCGATATGGGGCAGAAAGAAATAGTCGGGATTCAAGTTTATGAGAGCCGAGGCATATCCGTGCGCCAGTTCAGCGGGGAAACAGAACGCCGCACCCTGTTGATCGATGCCATTGGGGTCGATTTCGTCCGGAAGCACAACGCGAAACCCTAGTTCGGCGAAGAAGCGCTCGTAAAACGGCAGGTAAAGATGAGTCAAAAAGGAACGGTTTAGTCCAATGCTGGGGCGGGAATCGTTCGATCCCTCACCGGTAGCCAAGTCGAAAAGCCGGTGCTCGCGTTTCGCGACGAGGTTCAAACTGCCCGAGTCGATCCGCCGGTTGCGGAGCTGGTTGTCGTATCGGTTGCAGATTCCCCCGAAAGGAAACACCTCATCGCCGATCTCGATACGGGCAATCTCGCAGGCCAGATCGCAGTCGTCGATTCCGCCGTTGCATATGAAGGGCTTCAGATAGGTGACCTCGCGCTCCGCCAACGCGCCGAGTTCGAACGACGCGGGCTCGAGAAGGCCATCCTCGATCCGCCGCTCGATCTCGAGGGCCACGCCAAACGCGCCCATCAGTCCGGGCTCCGGCGGTACGATGATTTCCTTGCCGGTCAACGCCGCCATTGCCACGGGCACCGCCTCGTTGTAGCACACGCCGCCTTGCATGAATACCTTCCTGCCCACAGGCCGGTTGCCTTTCACGCGATTTGCGTAGTTCATGCAGACGGAATAGACCAACCCAGCGACGATGTCGGGCACCGAAATGCCTTCCTGCGCGGCGCCTTTGATGTCGGAACCGATGAACGCGGCGCACTGGTCGTTGAAGTTCGGCGGTGCTTCGCCCTCGAACGCCGTGCGGCCAATCTCGGTGACCGGGATGCCCAGGCTTTCCTTGGCGGACTCCTCGAGAAACGAGCCGGTTCCCGCGCTGCACGCTTCGTTCATTGCATAATCAGACGGCACCCCGTTGGTGATGTACGTATACTTGGCGTCTTGGCCCCCGACTTCGAATATCGTCTCGACATCGGGATCGAAGTAAAGCGCCCCCGTCGCGTGAGCGATAATCTCATTGATGACCCCATCGGTCAGCGCATGCAGGCCGGCGATCTGGCGGCCTGAACCCGTCACCCCCAGGCCGTTAATGGTGATCGGCGCCTCAAGCTGTTTCGCCAGACTTGCGTAAACCTTGCGTGATGCGCCAACGGGGTCGCCGTTTGTGCGCAGGTATTCGGCAGCAAGGATGGCCTTGTCGCGCTGGCGCATGACCACGCCTTTGGTCGTCGTTGACCCTACATCGAGTCCCACAATGGCCGCGTCGCCCGACTCGGCACGGCCGCGAGGGTGCTGTTTGAACTGAACCATGCTCCGCGAAGCGTTCAACGGCTTCAGAAACGAAAGAGCAGACTTGCCCCGCACCATGATCTCTTCCGAATCCCGAAAAGGCTGGACTTCGTTTTCCAGAGCCCACACGGCCGTGCCCAAAGCCTCGAAAC
>SLSB01000501.1 GCA_007130675.1 Candidatus Hydrogenedentota bacterium
CCCGGCGGTGTCGATATCGCCGCTATGGTATCTTCAGGAGCTGTCCGAATCACCGGACGTGTCTTCTTTCGATTCCTGGCCGCTGGCGGGCTCGTCTCCAGTCGAGACCGGCGCAAGCGGTTTCTGCGGACGCCGTTTGCGAATGGTCCCGCGCCGACTCACGGCACGTTTCGGACGAAAACGTTTGGCGCCGGCAAGGTCTTCCTCGCCGCTGTCTTCCTCCTCCTCGAGGCGATCCGCGTCTTCGGCGGTAACGGTGGTTTCAGGCTCATCCGGTTGCTCAACTTCGTCTTCCTCGCTGGGCGCAGGTTCCTGCGAATGCGGCGTCTTGCCTTCGTGCTTCTGCGCAACGTCCTCTTCTTCCGCATCCATGTCTTCGTCAAACCCATTGTCGAGGTCGTCAGACATTTCCTCGGCAGCGCCGTTGCCGGCGGTCTCGTCAAAGTCCTCGGGGTAATCGTAGCCGTTATCCTCTTCTTCGGCGTCGCCTTCGGTTACGGGGGCGATGATGACGCTGCGGTAATTGGACTCGCCCACGCTGAACGTGCGGATATCGGCGTCGTCGTGCAGGGCCATGTGCACGATGCGCCGCTCTTGGGGACTCAGTGGTTTCACCCGCATGCGGCGGCCGGTGGCCTTTGCCCGGTCTGCAAGACGCAAGGCCATGTCTTCGAGCGTGTCACGGCGGCGGTCCAGGTAGCCCTCGACGTCCACGATGATGCGCTCGGCTTGCCGTTCTTCATCCTGACGGCCGAAGATCCGGTTGAGCAGATACTGCATGGCGGCGAGATTGCGGCCTTTACGCCCGATAAGCAATGCGGAATCGGGTGATTGCACCGCCAGTTTCAGGCCACCCTGGTCGGTCTCGACCGGCTGCACAGTGGATTCAATGCCCATATTCTCAATGATTCCCTGCAGCAGGGCGGCGGCCTCGTTGCTACGGGCGTCCGTGAGGACTTTCGCCGGCGGCCGCGGCTTGGGCGCGGGCCTGGGGCGTTCTTCGCGCGGGCGCTTCGGCTGTACGGTCTTCTTTTCGTTTTGTCTGCGGTTCGGTTTGCCGGAACGCCCTCCGGCCTGGGGTGCACGGGCCGGACGGTCGCGATCGCGGTCTCCGCCTCGTTTGCCGCCCTTATCGCGATCGCGCCGATCGCGTGCCTGCGGCTCGTTCTTGCGGCCGCCCTGCGCGCGGGGTCCGCGGTCGCCGTTGCCACCTCGGCCCCGCCGGGGCCGGTTCTTGTCGCCGTCGCGCCCCGTCCGGCCATGGTCTTGACGTTTGGCGCGATTGGCCGCGTCGACGCGATTCCCGTCGGCCTCGATCGGATACCCGCCTTGGCCGGGCACCTCGGTAGACACGCGCACGGTCACATCGCGCACCCCAATGCCCAGAAAGCCTGGGCTGCCCTCATCCAGAATTTCGACGTGTGCGTCGTGCCGCTCGATCCCGAGTTCCTCGAGGGCTTTGTTGATGGCATCTTCCCGTTTTCGGGCACTCATTTCAACCGATCTCATCGATGCGTAACTCCTCTTATCATTCGCCGGTTTTGGATGCGCCTTTCGCATCTGCCCGGCGGGTTGTGCGGCTCTTCTTGCCGGTGGCCTTGGATTCTTTGGCGATCCGGCGTTTGCGGTCTTGCGCGGCCTTGTAGAAGTGCTGGCGCTTGCGCGGAGCCGTCTGTTTCTTAGGGGAAATATCGACGTCTTTTTGCATGCGGGTGATGACCTGCTGCACGATTCCCAGCAAGGTGCTTACCAGGATGTACAGGTTCAGCCCCGAGGCCATCCGATAGCAGATAACGCCAAAGAAGATGGGCATGATGGTCATCATGGTCTTCTGCTGTGGGTTTGCGGCGGCGCCGGTCTGCGGGAGAACCTTCTGACTTACCACCATCGAGGCGGCCATAAGAATCGGCAACACATTGAGATACTCGAGGTACTCGCCGACAAACGGAACCCCCGTCATGAACGGCATGTGGAAGAGACGGTCCGGCTGGGACAAATCGGTGATCCAGAACAGGAAATGTGCGCCGCGCAGCTCATACGCGCTCCAGAGCATGCGGTAGAGCGCGATAAAAATGGGCATTTGCAGGAGCATCGGGAAACATCCGCCCACAGGGTTCACCCCCCGTTCCCGGTACATTTCCATCATTCGTTTGTTGAGTTCCTGCTGATCCTCCTTGTACTTTTCGCGTAGTTTCTCCATTTCCGGGGCAAGCTGCTGCATCTTCTTCATGCTTTTCATGCTCTTGAGCGTCAAAGGAAGCATGACCAGACGCACGAGCACGGTGAGCAGAATAATCGCGATACCGTAATTGGGTATCCACGAGTAGAACCAGTTCAACAGTCGCAGTAGAAACTTCGCGAATGCGTCCATAAACGCCCATGTGTCGCTTTGGAAAAAGCGCGGGACGGTCTCGAGCGTGGGCCAGGCGGCCGCAAGGGTCTGCAACCTGCTCGGGCCGACATAGAGGCGGAACGTCTGCATGTCGCTGGCACTGGGCGCCAAGGTCATGCGGGGCACTTCCATGCCGATGCGGAAGTCTTCGGCCGCGCCGTGATACATGGCCCGCACCACCGGGGTTTCCGCGTGTTCCTCGGCCAGATGCTTCATGGCGACAATGAAATAGGCGCTCTTTACTGCGACCCACTCGGCGCCGGGCACAATTCGGGGTGGATCCGCAGCGGACATCCTGCGCGTGTCCTGATACTCGTTGCGCTCGCCGTGGCGCACCACAATGGCCTGGCCGACCCCCGCGGTCTTGTCGGGCGAATCGACGTCGGGCGCCCACGTCAAGACATAGGCGGGGGTTTGGTCGCGCCCGAACCGGCGCTCGGTATCTTCTCGGTTCTCGATGCGAACCTGGGTATCAATCACAAACGGCGGACCGGTAAGGGCAAACCTTTTGGCCACCTCGAGCGCGGGGGTCTCCAATGTGAAGGTCACGGCGCGACCGTCCGGTTCGACGGCGGCCTCGAATCGGCGGCGGTCCAGCTTTGTTCCGAGTTCCTCTTGCGCGGGAAACCGCAAGCCCAGGGGATACACGGCTTCGGTATCGGGCAGGTCCGTCTCGGGAACGAGTTGCACCACGTCATCAGCTTCGCGGTCGAGTATCACTTCCGCGCGTTTGAGCCGTCCGCCGATTCGGGTGAAGACAAGCCGCAATTGCTCGCTTTCGATGACGATATCGTCGCCCGGTTCAACGAATTCCGGAACAGGCGGCAAATACGGCCATGCGGCGTCCACGACTGCGTCAGGGTCCCGAACGTCCACGTCGGCATCAGGCTCGACGGGCACAGCTTCTGGAGTCGTCACGGGCGGTTCGTGCGGTGGTGCCTCCGGAAGTTGCCGGGGCGCGTAGTAGTTCAGCCAGACAAAGATCAGCACCGTCATCAAGATGATGCCGAGTATCTGATTCTTCAGCAGCCCTCTATCTTGTTCTTCATCCACCCTTTTGTTCTCCCTGGCGCTCCGTTATGTCACGGTCGCCTCGGCCGGTATCCGGCGCGGGTGCGCGCCGCCGGGCCTCTGGGCAGGATGAGCCTGGCGCTACGGAACGGGGTCGCAGCCGCCCCGGCTGTAGGGATGGCATCGCGCCACCCGCCAAATGGCATACCCTGCGCCGCGTATCACTCCGTAACGTTCGATGGCCTCGATGGCATAGCTCGAGCAGCTCGGCGTAAACCGGCAACTTGGTCCAAGGATGGCTGCCAGAATGGGTGAGATGCCCCACTGGTAGCCGCGGATGAGCCACACCAGCACCTTACCCACGCAACAGACCTCCTTTTCGGAGAAGTGTGCGTATCGCGTCTTCACACTGCGCGTAATCCAAGGTTACCGCGGCTGGCCGTGCCACCACCACCAGGTGCGCATCTTCGGCCAAGAGAGTGCGATGGGTGCGGTAAATCTCGCGCACATAGCGCTTGAGACGATTGCGGATTACGGCTTTGCCAACCTTGCGCGATACGGCGATACCCAGTTTCCGCCCTTGCCCGTGCCGCCGGACCGCGTGGCAAATAAACGCGCGACCCACCTGTTTTTCACCGTTCCGGTAAACGTCGAGGTACTCGGATTGTTTGGTGAGTCGTTCCCGACGGGGGAACTTGTTTTGGCCCGGCACAACAGGCTCATCACCTTCACACTTTACGCGCTGAGCCGTTTTCGGCCCTTCTGGCGGCGGCGGCGGATCACATTACGTCCTCCCACCGTGGCCATGCGCGCGCGAAATCCATGATTTCGTTTCCGCTTCGTATTCGATGGTTGAAAAGTACGTTTCACTACGCTCTCCTCGGCGATGTACGGGTTGCTGTGTGTGTAACTCATACCGCCTGAATGCGATATGGCCACAAATTCTCGCCGGTACTCTCGTATGAGTAGTTTGCAAGTATAGAATATTCTTAACGGAATAGTCAAATGCACGTCCTCACTATCTTGGGCCGCCCCTTTTGCCGTGATTTCCGGCGGTGCGCGCAGACGAAACCGGCGATTGGGGCTGGTGCGCAAGGTGGAAATCAATCGCGTTTCCGGGTAACCTGAAGTTCTAAGGTGCTGTTCAATGCGGCGGAACGGATTCAGGTGGGTGATGATCACGAATTGCAGTAGCTTTAATGACAGGCTGTCACGAGTTGCGGCGGCGTTGGCTGTGATATTGCTTTTGCAATGGCAGGCACATGGCGCGGACGCGCCGCCGTTGCCCGAGGGGCTCGAGAGTGGAACGCCCAGCGGCCCCGCTTTGCCCGAAGGACTTGAGGATCCCGCACCCAGCGGCCCCGCGCTGCCCGAGGGGCTGGGGGACCCCGCGCCCAGCGGTCCCGCGCTGCCCGAGGGACTGGGGGACCCCGCGCCGAGCGCTCCCGCGCTGCCCGAGGGGCTGATGGAGGAACCCGCGCCCGTTGATCCGCCCGAAGAAGAGCCGGAAGCGCCGCGGAAGCTTCGCCCCGATTGGCTGCACGGGTTCTGGGACGTGCGGGGGGGCGTGCGCACGCAGAACGACCCGGCGCAATCCAAAGACGCCACGCTGGGCGAGATGCGTCTCCAACTCAGGGCGGATAAGGCGTGGGAACACGCTTTGCTGCGGTACCGGGGCGATTTTATCGGCGATGCCGTGCTCGAGGAGGTCGATTTTGATCTGCGCGAGTTGTCGTTGACGCTGACCCCCGCGCCGTTTGTGGATGTGCGTGTGGGCCGTCAGGTGTTGACGTGGGGCACGGGCGATCTGCTCTTCCTCAACGACCTGTTTCCAAAGGACTGGCAGGCGTTTTTGAGCGGCCGCGATGTCGAGTACCTCAAAGCGCCGTCGGATGCGCTCCGGACCACCTGGTTCACCGACTGGATCAATATTGACTTCGTGTATACGCCGCAATTTGACCATGACCGCTTCATTACCGGCGAACGCCTGAGCTTCTACAATCCCCTGTTTGGCCGGACGGTTGGATCGGACAATCAGGTCAACTACAACGCGCCCAGCTCATGGTTTCGCGACGATGAGTTCGCGTTGCGCCTTTACCGCATGGTCGGTAGCGCCGAGCTGGCGTTCTACGCGTATTCAGGCTACTGGAAGAGTCCGGGCGGCCAGCGTTTTCCGCCGCCACAAGCCACGTTTCCGAGACTCAGCGTCTACGGCGCCAGTCTGCGCGGCAACGTCCACAGGGGTATCGGCAACATCGAGCTCGCCTACTACGACTCGCGCCAGGACCGCAGCGGCAGCAACCCGTTCATCAACAACAGCGAGTTTCGGTTGCTGCTGGGTTACGAACAAGAAATCGGCCGAGAACTCACCGGTGCGGTGCAGTATTACCTCGAACACATGATGGATTACAGCGCCTACCGCAACTCGCTCATCCCGTTTATCATGGACGCCCGGGATCGAAGCCGCCACCTGTTTACCGTGCGCCTGACCAAACTGCTTATGCGGCAGGACCTGATCCTGTCGTTGTTCGCCTTCTTCAGCCCGAGCGACGTCGACGCCTACCTGCGGCCCAACATCCGGTACCGGGTTACCGATAACTGGATCGTCGAGTGCGGCGCCAACGTGTTCCTCGGGGAAAGCAAGACCACCTTCTTCGGCCAGTTCGAAGACAACACCAATGTCTATGCCGCCGCACGGTATTCGTTTTGAGAATACTCAGGACTGAGTAAGCCCTCATTAACAGATCCATGAGGTAGAACACCTTGTCTGCAAGCAGCCTCACTTCCGATGGAGAGGAAGCTGGAAAAACCCCAACGGGGCTGTTATCTTGTGGGAGACAGGGGGGCGATCCAATGGCGTCAACTGCGACAGACTACCTAAGAGCGAAACGAATAACGCGGCCTATGATGGTGCGCGAGGAAGAAGCTGTCTACCATGCACGAGAGAAGGGGGCGCTTCTGCGAACCCGGACAAAGCCGCAGGTCATAGATCTGTTCTGTGGTGCTGGAGGTATGACTCTTGGGTTCACGGAGTTGTGCGGCCATTGTTTCGAGCCGAAATGGGCGAATGATTCTAATCATCATGCCGTTGAGACTTATAACGCGAATTTTGGAGAGCACTGCATCGGGGGCGACATAAACGATATCCTTGAAAATCCTTCCTTTCCAATACCAAAAGTTGATGTAGTAATTGGAGGCCCACCTTGCCAAGGGTTTAGCCTTCTCAATAAAAAGCGAGACGGTGACCCACGCAAACAGCTTTGGCGCCCATTTATGGAAGTGGTCAAACGGAGCGAGGCAACGATTTTCGTTATGGAGAATGTCCCGCAACTATTGAACACGTTTGAGCACGGTGAAATAAGGGAAACTGCTCGGCAAATGGGCTTCATGACCGCGCACGGCATTCTATGTGCCGCTGACTACGGCGTTCCTCAAACAAGACGCCGAGCCTTCATTCTGGGATGCAACTACCGGGATCCCGGGTCTGTTTTCCCTCCGAAAAGAACTCACTTCAATCCCACGCCCGGCCATTGTCCTGCACTTTCTGAGGACTTAGATACCTATACACAATGTGCCAAGCCTTGGCTGTCGGTACGTGATGCTATAGGCGACCTTGAAAGCCCGACGGGGACCGAAATTAGAGATGTGAATGCTCCCTATGACCTCCACTTTGGACGCACACCAACGGAGCTCTCAAAACGGAGATACCGAGCTATCCCCAAAGAGGGTATGAACCGTTTTGATCTTCAACACCGGGCTCCAGAGTTGACGCCACCGTGCTGGATCCGAAAGAAGAAAGGCGGAACCGATCTTTTCGGACGACTCTGGTGGGACCGCCCAGCATTTACGATCAGGACTGAGTTCTACAAGCCTGAAAAGGGCCGCTACCTTCATCCTGTGGAACATCGTCCGATCACCCACAGAGAGGCAGCAAGGTTCCAGAGTTTTCCTGATGACTTTCACTTCACTGGCACCAAAGTAGAGATTGCCAAGCAGATCGGTAATGCTGTACCGCCAGCCCTAGCCGCGAGGGTCGCTGATGCAGTCTATTCATTGTGGTTATCCAGGCCTGAATGAGATGGCGGATGTCTTCTCCCAACGGAAGAGAAACGAGATCATGTCTCGTGTCAGGGGAAAGAATACCAAACCCGAAAGAGTTGTAAGGTCCATTCTTCACCGGATGGGCTATCGCTTCAGGCTTAATGTGGCTGACCTTCCCGGAAAACCAGACATAGTACTGCCGCGACACAAAAAGGTTGTCCTTGTGAACGGATGCTTCTGGCACGGGCACAAGAACTGTCGAAAAGCCCAGATCCCGGCCACCAATACGGCTTTCTGGTCTAAGAAAATCCAAGGTAATATCGAGCGAGACAGACGCGTCCGACGCCTCCTTCGAAAGGAAGGTTGGCAGGTGCTTACGTTGTGGGAGTGCCAAAGTCGAAACATTGCGAAACTTACCTCAAGAATTGAGAGGTTTATGAGCAATTGAGCGGAACCTTGAATGCCAAGAAGACCAAAATCAACCACTCCAGATGAGGTCCGAAACAGACTCATTGTCTTGCTGTCGGATTTCGAGAAACATCTGAGGCAAGACGACCTGAGACAGAAGGTGAAGGCCCTTGTACCGGCGTTTCATCTTCTTCGTGACCTTGGGAGTTCGCTCATTCCGCATCAGGACGCAGGCGCGGCGAGGGACCGTATCCTCTCCTATTTCCGCAAATATCCATTTGAAGTGATACACGGTGACGAACTCATGGTTGTGTCGGGGATACAAGAGTGGGCGAGACGCACTCGCGAACTACGCCGCGAATTCGGATGGACGATCGCATCGGGGGTCACCATTCGTGAGATGTACAGTGAAAATGAAGTGGACTTGGAAGGGATAGACATCGACGCTCTGAAACCGGAGGAATACATTCTGCTTCAAACGGAACAGGACAGGGAAGCCGCACTTCGATGGAGAATTGCCAATCAAATTCGGAAGAAGAAGATGGGGGTGCGGAATAAGATTCTGGAATTCCTTCGCGCAAACGTTAGGCATCCTGTGACGGGGGAAGAGCTCCGATACGTGGCAAATGACAAGACCGAGTGGGCTAGAAGAGTTCGCGAACTACGCACGGAGTTCGGGTGGCCAGTGGCCACAAAGAACACAGGTCGCCCAGATTTGGGAGTGGGTTACTATGTCCTTGAACAGGATAGGCAAAGCCCTGCTCACGACCGGAATATTCCCGATCCCGTGCGCCGTTCGGTCCTTGTTCGGGATTCCCATTCGTGCCGCCAATGCGGATGGAGCCACGATCAGTGGAATCGCTCTGATCCACGGCATCTCGAATTGCACCACAAACAGCACCACATGGATGGTGGCGCCAATACCGAAGAGAATCTCATGACGCTTTGTACAGTCTGTCACGACGACATTCACCGCAAGTGAGCCTCGGGATATAGCTTTCAATCTGCGGGAACGGCAAGCTGCTGCTGCAGGTACCGATTCGAAAAACAGGTCTCGTTGGGCTCGCCCTTGTTCGTGCATTGTTTGCGATACACGGGCCGTCTGGTGCAGAATCGAGTGCGTAGGGCGCGTTCAGGTCTCGGTTTCGGGGATGGTGATCTGCGCGGAACGGAAGAAAACAACGGAGGAGAGGTGATCATGAGCGACCAATTAGCCATTGACGGGGGC
>SLSB01000592.1 GCA_007130675.1 Candidatus Hydrogenedentota bacterium
GCAACGCCCGCCGAACTGGTCGAGAATCCGGCCAACGAGTTCGTGGACCATTTCCTCGGGCAGCACCGGTTCCAACTTTCGCTGCTTACGCGCACCATCGCGCCGCTGGTCGATGACACCGAGAGGGTCAGTGATCCGGAGGGTGACGCGGCCCGGCTGCTCGCCCGCTATACCCTGATCGAGGCGTTGGATGCATTCAAAAAGACTGGTAAACCCACGCTGCCGGTGTTTCGCCGCGACGAGTGTGTGGGCCAGCTCACAAAGCAACATCTGCTCGAAGTGATCACCAGCACCCTCGAGGAAACGGGGAACGACTCATGAGCATTATCGTCGAGTTCATCCAGAAGCTCGGGCCCAGCATCCAGGCCCGTACCATCGAGCATATCATCCTGACGTTTTCGGCCATGGCGATCGCTATCGCTATTGCGCTTCCGCTCGGGATCTATCTGACGCGCTGCCGCTGGCCCAGGCTGGTCAGCGCGATTCTGAGTGTTGTGGGTGTCATCCAGACGATCCCGAGCCTGGCGCTGATCGCGTTCATTATGCTGATCTTTACGTTTCTTCCCTTCCGAACCGTCGGGATGACGCCGGCGATTGTCGCGCTGGTGATGTATGCGCTGCTGCCGATCCTGCGCAACACCTACACGGGCATCCGCCAAGTCGACCCGGCGGTTGTCGAAGTGGCGCGCGGCATGGGCATGACCTCGAGCCAGATCCTGTTTCGGGTCGAACTGAAGCTCTCGCTGCCGGTGATTATGGCGGGCATTCGCATCTCGACCGTGTGGACGATCGGCGTGGCCTGTCTCGTGACGCTGATCGGCGGCGGCGGCCTCGGCGACCTGATCATGCGGGGACTCAGGAGCATCCATCTCGATTTAATGCTGGCGGGCACCATTCCCGCGGCCGCGCTGGCCATTGCATTCGACTGGTTTCTCGGGCGTCTCGAGGACTGGCTGGTGCCCGCGGGACTCAAGCAGGAGAATTAGGCCGGCCCGGAACAAGAGGAGGCGACCCATGTGCAATGGCATCGTATCGCACACACTTCGCGGTATTGTCTTGGTAGCATCTCTGGTGGCGGCTGTCGGCTGTGACGGCATCAGGGACGAACTCAGAGCCGCGTTCGATGCCGAGTTCCTCACACGCCCCGACGGCTACGAAGGCCTGAAAGAACACTATGATTTCGCCTTTCCCACCGAACCCATGCAGATGGACCCGGGTCTCATGTACCGCGCGTGCGCGGATGGCGCGGTCGATGTGATCTGCGCGTTTGCCACCGACGGCAGGATCGAGGCGTATGATCTCAAGGCGCTGGAAGACGACAAGGAGTTCTTTCCGCCCTACTACGCCGCCCCGCTCGTTCGGCAGGAGGTGCTCGAGGAGTTTCCGGTGTTGGAAGACACCCTCAACCGCCTGGGCGGCAGAATCTCGGATGAAACCATGCGCCAAATGAACTACGAAGTGGACGAGGGGCGCCGCACCGCCGCCGATGTGGCGCGCGAGTTTCTGGTGTCCGAAAACCTGGTGCCCGAGGACGCCCAACCCGGCAGCGGCAGCGCGGGGCGGGTGGTGGTCGGCAGCAAAGGGTTTACCGAACAGGAGATCCTCGGTGAGATGCTGGCCATACTTATCGAGGATTCGACAGACCTTTCGGTCGAACGCAAACTGAATCTCGGCGGCACCATGGTGTGCTTCATGGCCCTGCGGGCCGGTGATCTTGACCTTTACGCAGAGTATACCGGCACAGGACTCGTGAATATTCTGAATCGAGCGGCCATTTCCGATCCCGATGAAGCATACGGCGTGGTGCAGGAAGCATTTCAGGAAAACTACAACCTGACCTGGCTCGAGCCCTTCGGCTTCAACAACACCTACACCCTGACCATGCGCGCCGAACACGCCCGCGAGCTGGGCATCGAGACCATATCCGACTTGGTGGCAGTCCTTCATCCCGAAGAACCCCGGGATTGATGTCTGTGCGATCGCGCCTCAAGTAATCGAGGACGCTTGTGCGGCACCCATTCTGTAAGCCGCACAGGACGTATACGACCTATGGCACTCATGGGACTCCCGCTGTGGCGTGGTTTCCTGCTTGGGCCGCGCGTCCGTGCACGGCACACCCCGGCCACGCACACAAGCCGACCAGGGGGTTCTTAAACGGAGGGCGGGGTTTCCAGCCCGCCGATTGATCGCGGCGGACCGGAAGGGCCGCCTTCGTTGTTTCCCTCGAGCGGCACCCATTGCGGAAGCCTCTGACCGTTATTCGCGGGTTAGGAATTAAGCCGGATGGCGGATTTCATCCGCTTTTGATCCTATTGGCGGGCTGGAAACCCCGCCCTCCATTGAGCAGGGAGAGGATGCGCAGGGGGCGTCGTAGCCTGGCCGCTTTCCCCGGCCTCTCGAACAACAACCCCCGGAACCCTGACTCGGGTTCCGGGGGCTGAGCGGATCGGAGGTATGCGTTGGAGTACGGTTAGCCGGCAAAACCGATGATTTCAGCCATCGACCGGCTTACGAGGTGACCGCCCGGGTAGCGCTCGAATGCGACGTGCCCGTCCATGAACAGCACGTTGCAGCCGCCGGGAATGTGGTTGAATTGCCCGACGTCGGTGGACACCAGGTCCGCCATGATCGGCACTTCGCTCTGCGCGATTGCGCCCGCGGCGGGATTGTTGATGTCGGTGATCAGGAAGCGCTCGATGCCCTCGCGCAAGCGGTAGACGGTGTCGCTGCCGCCATTGCCGTAGCCCTGGCCCTCAAAAAGCGGGGCTCCGATGGCTGAGTCCAGAGCGCTCATGCTGATATCGCCGTCAATTGAAGCAAAATCATGGTTGTCAACCAAGGCAACCCATCCCAGCGTAGCTATGACCTGCCCCGAGACAAGCCCGGGAATGGGCAGCCCCAGCACGCTTGCGTCAAAGTCCTCGTGATCCGCTCTGTCGACCACGAAGCCCAGGTAGTAGTACGACTCGTCGGCCACTTGCTGGCCATACTTGTCACTCGCCGCACCACCACTGGGACGTCTGCAGGGCAAGTGGATGACGGTATCACCCGTCACGGGACACGTGAAATTGGCCGGTGCTGACTCAGACGGGCACAGCAAGATGTTCGGGTCCGACAGATACTCGGGGTAGATCTGCGGGATGTAGGCCATGTAATAGGACATGGGAGCGCTACCCGCTTGAACTGGCCATTCATGATGCGGAAGACCTGCCTGAACGCCTTCATGACAGCGGATTCTTCCGCCGCCAGCAAGTTCCATCATGGTTTCCTGGAACTGCGCCACGGTGGGGTATTTCTCGCCACGGCTCTCGTTGGCGTACATTTTGAATACCAACCCCATCTGCTTGAGGTTGTTGGCGCAGGCCGCGCGGCGGGCCGCCTCGCGGGCGCGGGCAAGCGCCGGGAGCAGAATAGCCGCCAGAATGCCGATGATGGCGATGACGACCAACAACTCGATTAACGTAAATCCATTACTACGTGATCTCATACAGATATCCTCCTATTTTTCCACCAAATCGCTGTTACTTTCGTGATTTTCCGATCCGCCAAGTAACCGGTTTCATAGTCTCAGTATGACCAGAAGCCCCCCTCATGTCAAGTGGGTAAAGTGATAAAATTGCCAGAAAACGACTGGGATTGCAAAAAAATCGTAAAAAAAGAGCCCCCGCCCCCTCGAAATGACGCCCAATGCGCGAAGATGGAAAAAGACAGCGCGTGCCTTCCCCCATCTTTTCCTCTTTCTGAGATGTACCATAGGACGTATACGGCTTATGATACCTATGGGGCTTTTCCAAGAGAATGCCGCGCGCACTGTCTGGTTTCCGGGCCGCGGTTGCAAATACCGCGATGAGAATGGAGGCTTAGACGTCTGCGCCCGTAGCAAAGGGCGAGGGCGCCGGTTCTACAAAGGCGGCCGGTCCCGCCGCCACCGGGCTGAGGCGATAGCGGTGTCCCTGGCGTCCACTCAGTCCACCGCCCGGCGCAACCAGCGCATGCCAAACCCCTTTTGTTTCAGCCGATCGAGGAGGACCGCGCCGAGAATCACAAACCCGAGCACGACGTTCTGTGTATAACTCTCGACGTTGGTCAGGTTCATGCCATTCTGGATGACGGCGATGATAAAGGCGCCGATCAACGTGCCGGCGATGCGGCCCTGACCGCCCGACAGGCTCGTGCCGCCCACGACGACGGCCGCGATGATGTAGAGTTCGTACATGGGCGCGTAGGTGCCCGCGCCGCCTCGCAACTGCGAGGCCATGACCACGCCGCCGAGACCCGCCAGTGCCCCGGTCAGCGTGTACACAAACAGGAGGACCCGCCGGTTCGGGATGCCCGAGAGGCGGGCGCTTTCGGGATTGCCCCCGACCGCATAGATGTGGCGGCCGAGGCGCGTCCCGCTCATGAGGAGGCCCGCGATCGCGTAGATCGCGCCCATGAGCACGACCGCCGCGGGAATGCCGAACCCGATGGTGCCGCGGCCCAGCCAGGTGAACCGGGCGGGGATCTCGTAGATTGGCCGGCCTTCCGAGATGATGTAGGCGAATCCGCGCGCGACGAGCATGATGGCCAGGGTGGCGATGAAGGGCGGCAGCTCGAACCGGGTGATCATGAACCCCGAAAACGACCCGAAACACGCGCAGGCCGCAATCCCCCCGAGCGAACAGGCGATGAGCGCGGCGGTCGTGGCGTCGACCCCGCCCGAGCGCCGGATCAGCCACGCCGTGACGACCGTGGACAAGGCGATCAGGCTGCCCACCGACAGGTCGATGCCCCCGGTGATGATGACCATGGTCATGCCCGCCGCGACGATGGCCATCACCGTGATCTGGTTGGCCACGTTGAGCAGGTTGTCGGTCTTCAAGAAGGTCGGCCAGGTGTGGCTGGGCGGCTGGGAAACGGGCACGGCTTCGAGACCGGGGACATTGTCCTTCACCCGCGACACCGTGGCGTAGGCATCGCTGGTGGTGAGGATTTGCACGGGCACGGTTTGCTGCTCGAGAAGATTCTCGAGTCCCGCCCGGATCTCGCGCGGGTTTCCAGAAACCACGGCCAGCGGAATACCGCGCGCCTCGAGCAGCATGGTCAAGCGCGCCGCAAAGGCCGTGTCGCTGCTGCTGGCACTGACGGCGGCGGCGACGAGTTCCGAAGCGGGGTCGAGCCGTGCGGCGACCACTTCGGCAGCCGCCGCGCCTTCGGGGTAGGACTCGGTGAGCGTCGCGAACGAAAAGAACGCACACAGCAACAGCAGAATGAAAAACATTCCGTAATTCGAGAGAAGCCGCGAGACTGTTTCTTTAGACAAAGGCGCCGCCCCTTCTTGCATCACGCCGCATTGGCCCGAACCTCTCACGCCAGCCGAATCCGGGCTCCCCTCACTCATCCGGACTGTCGCGGGTAAACAGCGCACAGGGAATCAGAATTTCGTCCGGAATTTCCTCGCCTGCCATGTACTGTGCGATGACTTCGATGGTTCTCCGGCCGATTTCGTCGGGTTTCTGAATCACATCGGCGTACATCTTCCCGGCTCGAATAGCTTCGCGGGCCTCGGGAATAGCATCGAACCCAACGATGGCGATCTCGTCCTGCCGCCCCGCCCGCTCGACCGCGGCGAGTGCGCCGAGCGCCGAATCATCGTTAATGCCGAATATGCCGTTCAGGTTCGCGTGCGCCTGAAGAATATCCTCGGCGGCGCGGAAGGCCCGGTCTCTCACGCCGCCGCCGGGCAGCGTCGCGACAATCTCGACCTCGGGCGTCCTGGCCATTTCCTCGCGGAATCCCTGCGTGCGCAAGATCACCGACTCGACCTCGGGGTGATCGATGATGGCGACGCGGCCCGCGCCGCCAATGGCCTCGCGCAAGGCCTGTGCCGCCAAACGCCCGCCCTCGAGGTTGTCCGTAGCGATGTGGCACTCGATATCCACCCCTTCGGCCAGGCACTTGATGTCCGCCGTAAACACGGGGATGCCCGCGTCGTTGGCCTCCTTCACCGACGTGCCGATGGACGTTGAATCGGCCGGGCAAACCACGATCGCGTCGACCCTGCGCACGATAAAATCGGCCATTTGATCTTTCTGGCGGGCTACATCGAACTCACCCGTCGACACCAGCAATTCAAAACCGTGTTTTTCGGCTTCCTCGTGCATCGCGGCCTCGAGATCCTGATAGAACGGGTGCGTGCGCGTCAACAATACGACGCCAACGGTTGCCGTTGTGCCCGCCGGTTGCGCCGTCTCGAGGGCGGTATCCGGCCCGCCGCAACCGGTGAGCATCGTGCACAGTGACAAAAGCATGACAGCCGCCATGAGATATGAAAAAGACGGTTTCATCTTGTCCTCCTCGGTTGATGCACCCCCCGCACACGCCGAACATGCGCCCACAGATGGTCCATCGCCAACCTTATTTCGCGAAGTCGTTATTCTACCCGCTCAATCCGGCGCGGGCAAGAATGCGCGCGTCTTCGTCCGGGTTGGGATCGGCGAGGGCCAGCCTGGCACGATGCAAAAGACACGCCACAGCGGAGAAAACATCCCATCTCGGGTCATCGCCCGCGGGAGCGCCAACGGCGCGAAAACATACCAGTCCATGTCGACCCAGGCATCGCTTTCCGGAGCGCCGAAGGCGCGGGAAGATATCAGCCTAGGGTAAGACGCGCGTCCGCGCGCGGCGCAGCCCTAGGTATGCAACCCCAAATCCCACACCGCGCTGAAGGTGCGGGAGAAGCGGGAGACTGTCGTGGCAACCTTCTGATGTGGCGGGCATTCGGCCCTTCCTCGCTTTTCTTTCTTTCCTAGCCCTTCAGGCTAGGCTGGAATGTTGCCGCGCCGTTGGCGTTCCGGAAGCATGATGCCCCCTATTGTCACCCCTGCGAAAGCAGGGGGCGAGCCTGTAGCGCCTCGTCACGCGCTGCGCGGGACGTCTGGAATCCCGGACGTCCGCCACAAGGGCGGACGCTACACCGGAAGGAGATCCGTTGGCGCTTCGGAAGCATGATGCCCCCTATCGTCACCCCTGCGAAAGCAGGGGTCCAGTCTGGTTCTTGATGTGCTTCCCGCGAGACTTCCGGATTCCTGCTTGCGCAGGAAAGACGGTGACACGCACCTTGGACTCGGTCCCCGCTTCCATCACCCCTCAGCCCGAAGCAAAGGCGCACCATTATTGGGGGCGCCCGTGTTACGTGGCGGTCCGGATGCCTTTCACTATGCTTATTCGGCGGTTAGCGCCCAGCTAAACTTGAAGTGGCCGGCCATTCGGGCGATACTTAGTGCCTATTCGGCCCACACGCCGTTCGGTTCTTGCCGGTGCGCACAGGGGGCAATCAACAGTGCTCGCAGGTGGGCTGCATGGTCCTTTCGCGCAGAAGACCGTGTTTTGCTTCCGGCGCGGTGGCTATGTCCAACGTAAGGAGAACGACATGAAGGTTAAGCGGTCCATTACCCGGCGGAGCTTTCTTCGCAACAGCGCCCTGACGTTTGCAGGTATCGCGGTGCTTCCGCGGCGCGTCCTGGGCGCTCCCGACGAGCCTTCGCCCAACGAAGAACTGACCAAGGCTATCCTTGGCGTGGGCGGCATGGGCCGGGGCCATATCCGGTATCCCGGTGCGCGTCTTGTGGCGGTCTGCGATGTCGACGCCGGGCACCTCGAGCAAACGCTTCAAATGGCGCCCGAAGGCACGCAGGGCTATCACGATTACCGCGAGGTGCTTGATCGGCCGGACATCGACATCATTCATGTGGCAACTCCGCCGCATTGGCATGGCCTGATGTGTGTCGATGCCGCCGAGGCCGGAAAGGACATCTGGTGCGAGAAGCCCATGACCCGCACCATCGGCGAAGGCAAAAAGGTTGTCGAGGCCGTTCAGCGCAACGGCCGCATCTTCCGCTTGAATACGTGGTTTCGGTTCCAATCCGGGTTTTACGGATTCGGCACGACCGTCGCGCCGATCAAGAAGGTTGTCGACAGCGGCATGCTTGGCTGGCCGCTCAAGGTCACGGTGGGCCGCACCACCGGGTTCGACTGGAAATTCCAATGGAGCGGGCGCACCGACCTTGTGCCCGAGCCAGTGCCCGAATCACTCGATTATGATCTCTGGCTCGGCCCCGCGCCGTTCAGGCCCTACCATCGGCATCGGGTGCACGCGACGTTCCGCGGATACTGGGACTACGACGGCGGTGGTCTGGGCGATATGGGCCAGCATTACCTCGACCCGGTGCAGTACTTCCTGGGCAAAGACGACACCAGCCCCACCGAGATCGAGGTGGACGCGCCCCAGCAGCATCCGGATGCCGTGAGTTCGTGGCGCCGTATCGTGCTGCGTTACGCGGACGGCTGCGAGATCATCCTCGATGGTGAGGGCACCGATGATTCGGTGCCGTACATCGAGGGGCCGAACGGCAAACTGTTCAAAGGATTGACGTCGGATATCCCGAATTTCGAGAAGAAACTGGCGCAATTCCCGGACCCCGAACCCCAACTGACCGATTTCGAGCAGGCGGTGCGCACCCGCACCGCGTTCGCCCTGAACGAGTGCAACGGCCACCGCTCGAGTACGGTGGTGAATCTCGGGGTTGTCGCCGTGCGGCTTGGCCGCAACCTTCGCTTTGACCCCGTCAAACAGGAGTTTATCGATGACGAGGGCGCCAACAGGTTGATCGATCAGCCCATGCGTGCGCCGTGGCAACTCTCGTGAACCGGTGGTGAAGAATGCAGCGCCGCCGGGCGCGGGTGTGCTCGCGGCGATACGACGAAAGGATAGTGAGATGGTACGTCGAGGATTTTTGCCGGCAGGCACGGCAGCGTTCATGGCGGTGCTGATGGTTCTGTGTGCCGCGGCCGCCGATGCGCAGCCCACGATCGAGGATTTGCTGGACCGAATGCCCGCCGATACGGTGCGAGATATAGCCGCCGCGAGTGAGGACTTGATCGGACTCGGACCCGAGGCGATCCGGGCTGTGTGCGGTATGCTTGTACCGCTTGGCGAAGGCGATGACGTCAACGCGCGCTACCTGTTAAGCGGGTTGGCGAGGCACGTGTCGCCGGGCGATGCCGAAGAGGCGCGGCTGATGGTCTCGGAAGC
>SLSB01000343.1 GCA_007130675.1 Candidatus Hydrogenedentota bacterium
GTCCGATCCTGTATCGTACCGCCAAGCACCAGCGTATCGCCGTCGTGTACTATGCAGTTCGTAAAGATTTCCTGAATCGACTCCCGGGGCCATGTCATTTCTGTTCGTATGGTCCGGCCCTCGACATCGGTCTCCAGCGTCACTGAGTCATCCACGCCCAAGTACGTCTGCACAGTAGGGGACAGCCAAAGCCGGACCAGATCAGTCCCCGAGATCTGTGGGACAACCGTCAGGCTCATCCCGAACGAAAAGGTCTGCGGTTGCACGTCCTGCGTTACAACCTGGCGCGTGGAGCCGGTTAAGCCACCCGTATCCACAATCTGAGAGTCTGTTCTCGCATACGTTATGTACGTCCGGGTTTGATAATCACTGATGGTCGCAGGGCGCCGGTTCATGGCTGTCACCTTGGGTGCGCTCAGCAACTCCGTCTCGCCAAGGCTGTCCAAGAAATCAAAGGTGACCGCCAAGCTGTCCCCGTCTTTATTGTCCGTGATTATTCCGGAGATACTGAACGAGGGGGTTACACCCTCGACACCCACAACAGGATTCACGATGGCATTCAGCAGCCCCTGTGTGATGGTGTTGTCTATGACGTTCGTGCCGTCAGGCCGTGTGTAAATCGGAATATTCTCCATCACCCCGTCGCCGGTGATGTCGTACTCATAGGTCGTACCTTCCAGACCGGGAATGCGCCGCGTACGGCCGCCGAGGTCCGACATATCGAGATCCCATTCGAACCCGACCTTGTCGAGGTCCGACACACTAACGGTCACAAACTTGGCCTCGATGGTGACCTGTTTGGGTATGATGTCAATTTGCTCGAGTTGTTCCTCGAGCAGATCAAGGTTGGTTGGCGAGTTTCGAGCGACCAGTTGGTTTGTGGTCGGATTGTAAATCATATACGAGAGCACTTCGCCGGTTTGCGGCTCGATGATCGGCGACACCATGCGCTGGAGCATCATGATGATGTTTGGTGCGTCGTCGCGCCTCTCGATTTCGCCAACTGCGACGCCATCGTCATCAACTGCAGCGCCCACTCCCGTAAACCCGAGGATAATGGGCACTTCTCTAACGCCGCCCATGCCGCGCATGCCGCCCATACCGCCCATACCGCCCATACCAGTCATGCCCATGCCGCCCATGCCGCCCATGCCGCCCATGCCGCCACGCATGCCGCCCATGCCGCCCATGCCGCCCATGCCCATGCCGCCCATACCCATGCCGCCCATACCCATGCCGCCCATACCGCCGCGCATGCCGCCCATGCCGCCCATGCCGCCCATGCCCATGCCGCCCATGCCGCCCATGCCGCCCATGCCGAAGGGAGGTGGATCGATATCCAGGTTTTCCGCGCCCGCGTTAATCAGCTCGTAATAACGCGTCTCGAGGGTCTCGAACGTTTCGGTGCGGATCTTCTCGGGTGTGCTTATCCAAATAAACCGCTCCTGCACCACAAAAGCAAGATTTAGGGAACGCAGCAGAGCGTTCAGCGCATCGCGCAACGTCACATCACGAAGATTGATATACGGAACGATACCGTCCGTGACCGTTTCGTCTTCGTCGTCTACTGTCGCGGGAGTCGCGGGGGTGACACCGACGCCGGGGGCGGCCGCGCCGGCCCCGAAAGGCTGCTGCGTAGCGCCGTAGATCCCCGGCGCCCCCGGAGCCATCGGCGTAGGCGCTCCGACAGGAGTAGGCGTCGGCAGGAGCTCGCGTGGAGGTCTGACGACCCGCGTGTCCACTACGATATTGATACCGACATATTCCGAGATAAACTCGACAATGCGGTTGATATGCTCGCCCTCGAATTCGATAGACACCGGGTCATCCAACGCCCGTTCAATCTCGGACACGGTGACTTCGACAATCTCGAATTCTTCGTCGGTAACGTCAATGGGAACCCTGAAGGGTCTAAGCCCGCCCGCATCCGCGCCTTCGGGCAGATTCTTGAGCCGTTCGATGTGTTCGCGCCGCCGTTCAGCGTCGATGATGTTTTGCATTTCCGCTTCTTTGCGCCGGTTCTCATACATGCCAACGGTAGCCTGCTGGAGCAGGCGGCTGGCCTCGCGGTGCCGGGGCTGAACCAGCAGCACTTCTTCATACAGTTGAACGGCCTCGTCGTACACATGGTTTTCCATGTACCGTTGCGCCTGCCTCATCAACTCACGAACGCGCCGCGCACGGATCTCTTCAACGCTCAAAAGCGCCTCGGCTCGCTCGGGCGGGAGAGTCTCGAGGTCTGCGGGAGCAAGCGTCTCCACCCGGGGGACGGCATCCGGGTCGGCCCCGGCGGCTTCAAGATTGAGCTTCGCCTCGCTTTTCTCAGCCATTTGCCGGGCAAGCTCGTAATCGTCTCGTATAGCGAGCGCACGCTCGAAACTATCGAGGGCCTCGCGATAAAGACCCTGATTGTAAAGCGTCACCCCTTGGCGGTAGTGAAGCTGCTCGGGTGAAACACCAGGCTGCTCTTCTGGGCCAAGCGTTTCGGGCGCCATGACAGCTGGCGCCTCAACAACGCCCACGTCACCCGCAACCACCCCTGGCTCCATGGGATTGCCACCCTGAGCGAATGCCCCCGTGCATACCCACATTGCGGCCACACACACACCCATCCACGTGGCGGCACTCATGCGCACAGCCATCCGCCGCTGCTTTTGCGTTTCCATTGCGCTCGCTTCCTCCCGCTCGAGTTCGTTCGATTATAGTACATCCGGTTCAGAGACTCAACGGTTCAGACTGTACGTAAAAATACGCCCATGCTGCTCCGAAAAGATTTCCACCGTTCCGGCCTCCGGATCGATGGAAACCAACTCATATGTCTCGAACTGTTCCCCCTCTTCATACCAGCCCCGCGTGCGTGTCAGAATATTCGCACGGTAGATGCCGCTTGTCCCCCATTCACGAATCGCCAGCAAACGCAGGTCCGGCCGGCGCTCGTCCCCCGGTCTTCCATCTGTAGTCGCCGTCGTCGCGGTAAACGGATTGTCGTTCACCAACGGCTGAAAGGGTATCGGCGCCGGCGGCAGCGGATTGGGCGGCGGCGCCGGCGGCCGGCCCTCTTCCTCGGTCCACTCGTCTGGCAGATTCGTTGGATCAGGAATCCGCCGCGGCGGCCTGTGCTGGGTAAACACCAGCGGCGCTTGTGCCGCTGGGGCAGCCGGTGCCGCCTCTTGCTCAAATCCCCGCTGAAAACGACCCATCCCCAGCATGTCGTCGTCGTCGTCATCATCGAAACGATTCGCCGGCGTCGGCGCTGCGGCCGCACGGGCGGCAGCTTCCTCCTCAAGCGTCGTCGGGTTGAGCACCGCATAAATGCGGTAGGCCAGAAAAACAACAAGAATGGCCAACACAAGCCGTTCCTTGTTATCCCACGCCCAATCGCCAATCTTTCGAAGTTTGTCCACGTCGTTTCCTGTGCAGTTGCTGCGTCCTCTGCCTTCAGCGGCGCACGCGTCGGCTAGAACGGCAGATATTTCCTTCTAAATTGTTGCCACCGTGTAGGCGGCTGCCGTCGCATATCCTCGCGGTCCGAAAGGGGCCGGTCTCTCAAGCTCTGGAGAATCAGAGCCTGCTCGCTTCCCCGTTCCGTGGCCTGCGCCATGATGGTCTCGGGATCCTGTTGTTCGACATGCTCATACTGCGCCTGCGTCACAACCATTTGCACCATCAGGGGCGGGTCCGCACCCGCTAAAAGATTATCATTCACTATGCTGAACGAATCAATGCTCGCATAACGCGGCCGCGAGCAAATATCATCCATGAACTCGGCCAAAGCACGCATACGCATCGTAAACGAATACCCGACCGAGTAGGCGGTGATGCGCCCGGTAACCTGGCGCGGAGGCCACACGTGCACCGCATGGATCGCAACCGGGTCGCGGTCCAGAAGCATGCGCACCATGCTGCTGGCTGTCGCGATGCGCAAGAGATACTCCTCGACCTCCTCCCTCGTCATCCTGGCATCCTCGATCTGCGCGGAAGGCACATCCAGGTTCAGCGGAGGCAAGGTAATGCCCTTCTCGAAAGCCTCGGCCCGAAGCTCTTCAATCATCGCCGTATACTGTTCGGCATAGTGAAATTTGGGAAGTGTATCGAGCGGGACCTCCTCGATTTCGAGCCGGCCTAACCCAAACAAATCCCCGCGGGCCTCCATGGTGGCATGCCACGGCTGCATTTGCAGATTCCAGGCCGACACCACATCCTGGGGAACATAGCCGCCGTACCGGCCATCGAGTTCCCGAAGCTTGCTGTCATAGCTCCGGTACTCCTGCTGCTTCTCATCCAGACGCTCGGCTGTCGGCTTCAGATAAAGCTGATATCCGCCACCGATAACCAGCACCATCAACAGGGCCGCACCAACAAATATCGCGTATTCTTTTTTCATCAGCGGTCTCCCCTTCCAAAGAATCCGCCGCCACCGCCGCGTCCACGTCTTTCCTGGAGCCCGCCGCGCTCGCGCATACCCATGCCTCCTTGGCGCAGGCCGATTCCATCACGTTGAGTGGCGCCCGGCGCGCCCACGCCGGCCAAACGGCCGGTAGCGCCGATCTCCGTCGGGTTCAGTTCCGGTCCGCTCACCTGTACCAGGATCACAAACGATACCACTTGATTCTGGCCGGCTACCGCCGCGGGCAACCCCGCCGCCGTCGCCCTGCCCAGAGCCGCCACGGAAACCGGATTCACGCTTCGCTCGTCCAGAAATACGTCCTCAAATTCATCCCGCGCTCTGAGGGCGGTCACAAAATCAAGCACAATTCGCTCGTCCCGGGCATACCCATGAATCTCCAGCCCGTTGGGAAGAGGCACCTGCTCGGGAACGGCGGCCTGCTGCGCACCAGCGCGGCCACCCCTGCGGCCCGCGGCTTGCCCATCCCGGCCAAGGCCCATAGTGCCGGGTGCAGTGTCCCGCGCTCGGTCAGAGGTTATCCCCGCAAACCCGGAACTCGCCAACCGCCGCACGACTGGTTCATCGCCCGCGCCGGCTCGCGCGCCCGCGCCTCGAAGACCGCCGCCACCACCGCCGCCATCGTCACCGTCTTCGCGGCGACCCATAAGACCGCCGCCGCCGCCGCCACCACCGCCGCGTGCACCACCGGCGCCACCCGCGCGCGCGTCTTCTATGGTGAGCATGGTCGTAAACACGCGTGTGAACCACACCGGGTCCCGTTGACGCGCCTCGTTGAGCGTGTTGATGTACTGCAGCCAAGGCCGCCGCCGGTTATAGTAATTGTCGATGCGGTCGATACCCTGCTTGATTACCCGGATATAATTCTGAGCCGAGGCAAGCTGCTGGTCAAATTGGCACGGGGCCGTCGGCTGGTTCACGAGCGTAGGGTCGTACTTGGCGATAACGTCGCGCGCCATCTCGGTATGTCGCTCGACTTCGGCTATCTTGTTTTGCATATCGGGGATAATCGTGGCGAAAATGGCCAACACCACCGCCAGCGAGGCCGCCCAATACACATACTGCTGCTTGCGCCGCGCCCCCTCGATAATCCGCGGGGGAATCAGATTGATGCTGATAGGCACGTCGCCGCAGTTGCGCAACGCAAGCCCCAAGGCAGCGGCCGACTGCTCGGGATGCTCGTTAATCGCCTGCGCGCCGGGCCCAATGGCAAGCCCGGTCAAGGGCTGCGCAATGCGCACCTCCATATTCAGCTGGCGCTGAAGATAAGGAACAATATTGCGCAGGCACGCGCCGCCACCGGTGATCACCACGCGGGACACCGGCCCACCTCCGGGTTGCGAACGGAAATAGGAAAACGAACGCGTGATCTCGGTGACCAGACGGTTCAACACCTGCCCAACGACCTCGCCGCCCTTGCCGTCACGCTGCAGATCGCCCGTCGGCGCAAAACCACGCTGACGCTTGAGGCGCTCGGCCTCCGCGAACTCCATCCCGAACGTGTTGCCAATCGCATTGGTGATGTCGTTGCCGCCCAGATTCAGGCTGCGCGTAAACCGGAACTGACCTTCTCGTTCGATAACGATGTCTGTTGTGCTCGCGCCGAAATCGATCAACGCCACGCAATCGCCCTGCTCGCCGAACTCGCCCGTCGTCTTCAGCCAGTTGTAGACCGCAACCGGAGCTACATCCACCAGCCCGACCGAGCGCTTCAGTTTCTTGATGATATCGAGCCGCTTCTCGACGACGTCAACCTTGATCGCCGCCATCAGCACATCGTAGCCGCCCGCCTCGGTGCGCGAAAGCACCTGGTAATCCAGCGCAATCTGATCCAGAGAAAACGGAATCTGCTGCTGAATCTCGTAACGTACGATCTGAGAAACCTTGTGCTCGGGCACCGGCGGAAGCGCCCGGGTGCGTGTAAACACCGACTGGCCCGGTACGCCAAACACAGCCTTGCGCGCACGAAGCTTCGATTCCTTGAGCATCTCGTTGGCCAGCTCGGCGGTCCGCTCGAGACGCTCCGCCTCCGGAGCCGAAGGCGGCAGATCGATATCGCGCTGAAAATACTTCGTTACTTGATAGCCCGTCTTCGTCTTGACCAGCTCACATAAACGCACCGCGCTCGAGCCGATGTCCAGCACCAGTCGTTTTTGTACCCGTGGGCTTTGTAAGGATGCCATGTGTTACATTCGCTCCTGCTTCTGGCAGTAGCGCTGAAAACCGGGGACTTCCCGGTCCAACACAACAACCGTTATGCGTGTCGTTCGCGGCGGGGGCGAATTCTGCAGCCACTCACCGCAGGCGAAACGCTATAAACCCTTGCAATCTATTGTAGTAAACAACGCCGCATCTGTCAAGAGTTAAATAACTCCTGACAATTGATTCCAGAAACCGTGCGCAGCCTATCGCCGGTCCCTGCCGTCCCAATCATCAAGGTCCATTACACAACGAAACCCATAGTCATCGCGCACCGCATCGGGACGATCAAAATGGCGCCGCGCGACCCTCAAATCAAACGGTTCGCTCTTAAACGACCCGCCCCGCAGAACCCTATACAACTGTCCGTATTCTTTAGTCACATCTGGATTGCCAGGATACGCCTGATACCAACTCGACGTCCATTCCTTCACATTTCCAGCCATGTCTGCCACGCCGTAGGGCGAGTGACCTCCAGGATACCTTCCTACTTCGCGCAATTCAACCGTGCGCGACATCGCCGAGTTGCACAAATCCCGATCAAAATGGTTCCCCCAGGGATACGTGCGGCCATCGGTTCCCCGAGCAGCCTTTTCCCACTCGAGCTCCGTGGGCAGTCGTTTTCCGACCGCCGAGGCAAATGCTCTCGCCTGCTCATAGGTAACGCCGGTCACAGGAAAATCCTCTTCGCCGTCGGGAAATGTATGTGATCGCGCAACAGCTTGGTATTGGCGGTTGGTCACTGCATACTTGTCGATGTAAAACGCGTCCAAATGCACTCTGCGCCGAGGCCGTTCGTCGGGCGCGGCATTGTTCTCGCCCGCAATAAATTCTCCGGCCGGCACAAGCACCATGCCGGGGGGCGCGTCGCCGACATTCAACTCGAATTCCAGGGTCTGCTCTTCGTTGGGCCCCAGCGTGATCGAGCGCTCCGCCTCGACGAAGCCCTCTACCTGAAGACCCACCACATACGTGCCCGGACGCAGGGAAAACTCCGCCGGAGTCACCTCATCCCGCATCCGTCGGTTGATGAGAATGTTGGCGCGCTCTGGCTCCGAAACTACCTTCAATACGGCAGGTCTCGGGTCCAGACGGTGGTTCGCCGAAGCCAGCAGATCTTCATGGACCGTGAGCGTGTGGGTCAACGGCTCGTAATCCTCGAGCTCCAGCCGGTAGGTCAATTCACCCGACGGAACCATGCGGCGCATAATCGGTGTAGTGCCCAACTCCGTGCCATCGTCCAACGTGATCAACGCGCCCTCCGGTTGGGAATTAATCGTGACCCACCCGGTGCGCGGCGTCATCTCGATGACCAGCCGCTCTTCGCCGTCGCGTTCCGGGACCACCGCGTTCACCATCGCGTCGCGGTATCCCTCCATCGTCACCTGCACCAGCACGCGGCCCGGGGGAAGGCCCTCGAGCGTCAGCGGGGTCTGGCCCCACGGTTCGCCATTGACGATAACAAAGGCGCCGTCGGAGGGAGTGGTCTCGACGATAAGCGTACCGCCATATCCGGCCCCGGAGCAAGCGCACACCACACCTGCCAGCATTATTGCCAATACAGCCGCGCGCCGCCCTGCCGTGGCGGCCCACATACTCTGCAGAAGGCCCTTCACTACATGCATTAAGCCTCTATCCAGCTCCGCCATTCGCACAACCTGCGGCATCGCAAGGTGCGTCTTCACCGCTGGCCCCAGAAAACCACTGCACGAGCGGGCGGTTCCAACCGCCCGCCGTCCAGACAACCTCTCTATATACATTAAACCGCATTCGGCCGTATTGCGCAAGTCTTTCGAAAATAATCACGTCTACATCAACATTGACGAACTTGAAATCAACAACGCATACCCATATAACCCAAATTAACCCGAAAATATTCCTCGAAAAACCCTATTTTGCGGGTCGCCTGTCACCAGCGCACCGATGTGCACCATCCCGCATCAAGACTCACGAATTGTGGAGACAGCCGGTCAGGCGCGCGGTCAAGCATCTGGTGGCACAGGCATTCATAGCGGCCCGCCTGACCCGCATGTTTCTGCGCGGCAGGATGCCGCGTCTACGTTGCCGGAAGGCACACTTGCGCGCGAAAGAGTAGATCCGGCATCTTGCCGCACTCCACGGGCGAGACGACCGCCAAGTCAAGAATGCAGGCGAGACGCCTGCGCAAAGAGTAGATGCGGCATCTTGCCGCATTCCACAGGCGAGACGACCGCCAAGTCAAGCATGCAGACCAGACGCCTGCGCAAAGAGTAGATGCGGCATCTTGCCGCACTCCACAGGCGAGACGACCGTGCCAAGTCAAGAATGCAGGCGAGACGCCTGCGCAAAGAGTAGATGCGGCATCTTGCCGCATTCCACAGGCGAGACGACCGTGCCAAGTCAAGCATGCAGGCGAGACGCCTGCGCAAAGAGTAGATGCGGCATCTTGCCGCACTCCACGGGCGA
>SLSB01000128.1 GCA_007130675.1 Candidatus Hydrogenedentota bacterium
ATGACGACCAGAATAATGATGGGCCATTTGAACCGGCTGAGATCCATGATGCCCTCCCGGCGCCGAGCGCCTTACACGTGTCTAATACCAATACCCCGATACCGGCAAGCCAACTCCATCATAGCATACCCGCAAATGAGAGAACCCCGAATAAACAAGAAACATGCCCCGCATGGTCAGAAAGACACGTTGGACGCCGTCGAGGGCATAAGGGCAGAAAGAGGCAGGGAGTGGCATTCTGCGATGTGCTGGGAACCCAAGCGAACGCGCCCACAGCATTCGCCATTCTCCGGGAGGAGGCAGCTGCTGCTTCCTCCCGGAGAACATGTCCATGGCGTAAGGCAGGCGCGGGCCTGCTGCGTGAACAAAGTCAATGCTATTCGGGCACGGTAAACGATCCGAATGGCTCTGCCCAGGGACCACCCACAAAATTGGCGTCGATTGCTTGCACGGTCCAACCGTAGTCGCCGGGTTCACTGATGCGGATCGACCAGGTTCGTTTGCCTGCTCCGTCATCGGTCTTCATGCCCGCATTGCCGTGGGCGGGGATGCGCCGCCAGCCCGTTTCACGGTCAGACATGGGCGGAACAACGGAGATCTCCGGCTCATCCAGCCGCCAGACATCGAGGTTGTAGGTCAGCGAGTCCGCCGGCGTGTTGTCATCGGTAGCCGGATTCCATTTGAAGGTGACCACGGCGCTTTCGTTCTCCACTGCGACCGCGGCTTCGAGTCCGTCCGGCGCGGTGGGCGGTTCATTGGACGTACCCATGACGTTCCGGTATATCCGGAACGGTTGCGCGAAGACCCCGCTCGTCCAGTAGGCCGTGGCGATGTCCATGGACCCATTGTTGTTGAAATCGCCCACGGAGGAGACACCTTGGGCCAGCACCGACGTGGTAGCGTAGTAATCCTGGAACGAACCGTTTTCTCGTTGCCAGTGGGGTGAAACGATCCTGTATCCACGCTGCTGGTTCCGTCCGCCGCAGAGCATATCAAGACGGCCATTGTTGTTGAAATCCACGGCATGAGCGTCAATACCACTGCCAACCAAGGTGCTGTGGGTCTCCCGTCGCGTGAACAGCCCGTCTTCGTTGTCGAAGATATAGGTATAGTTGGCATGGGATCCTCCGGTCCCTGTGTCGTAGGAAATGGCGAGGTCCATGCTGCCGTTTCCATTGAAGTCGCCCCAGACAGCCGCGTGCTGCAAGCTGCCGACCTCGGGCGCAATGTCGTGCGCGGTAAATACACCCCCACCCTCATTGCGCAGCAAGCGCGTACTGTTGTAGTAATCCCCGCCCTCCGGCCTCACCCGGGTGATAAACATATCCATGTCGCCGTTGTTGTCGAAGTCGAAGGGCAGGATCATCGGATTGGGCCTAAAAACTGATTCACCTGTGTGCATGCTGTTCGCATCGACGGGCAGGCCGATATAGCCGCCCTGTAGCGTCCCGCCATTGTTCAGGACGATGAATGAAGCCGGCTCCCACGTTTGGCTGTCCTCATGGTGTCTGCGTCCCGAAACAGCAAGGTCAGGCGCACCATCGCCATTGAAGTCCGCCCAGGCAAGAAACCCATCTCTGAGCATACCCCAGATTCTGAAGGGCAAGAATGAGCCGTCACCATTGTTCCGGTACACCCGTAGTTTCCATTCCTCATCCCAGCGGTCCTCTTCTTTACATATCGCCGCGAAATCCATGAAGCCATCGCCGTCAAAGTCGGCCCAGGCAACTCGAGTAATGTAACTCGGGATACCCGTATTGACCATCTCCGTGAGCACGCCTCCCTCGTTGAAGAAGAGCGACGGTCCCTGCGTGCCGCCCCAGACGAAGAGGTCCAGGTAGCCGTTGTTTGTGACGTCTACCCACTGAACGCCAGACGCTGTCTCAGTCGGGGGATCGCTGAACGCATCCGTGGCCTCCTCGAACGAGCGGGTTGTTCCCGCTTTATCGATTCGAAAAGCCCCATGGCCGGGGGCATTGGACCAGATGGTCCAACGGATGGACCAGTCCAGTTCCCTCGTCGGAGTGATGCGCACGACGAATTCCGTGGTGCCACCGGGGGGCAGCGTTTCTTCGGGAGGGGAAACAACCTCATGCAACACGGCAAAGTGTGTACTGCGTTCCGCATCCGAAATCGATAGTGGTTCAGTGCCGGTATTCTCGATCTCGTAGGTGAAAGTCATCGGAACCGAAGCGGACACACTCTCAAGGAATTGCTCTTCCTCGCTGACGACGGGAACCCCGTCCAAGGTTACGGAAATCATCGGATACAGCACGGTGAGGGTGGCGGCATCGGTTGTGACCGACCCGGCATCATTGGTGAGCTGGCACCGGTACATGTACCCGTCCTGCTCGGGTTTTGCGTCCCGGACGGTATATATGACCATCGTTCCCCGATTCATAATGTCTTCCCACGTTGCTCCACCGTCCGTGGAAAGCTGCCAGCGCCGCGAGGTCGCCAGTGGGTTTTCGATCTCGATAGAGAATCCAGCATCCTCACCATGCGAAACGGTGATGTCCTCGGGATGCTTTATGATAACCGGCAGGCCGGACTCCCCGGGTTGCGAGCCCCTCGATACCACGATGGTCACCGTGCTGCCCAAGGGGAGTTCAGTGCCCGCGGCAGGCTCCATGCGGATAATCTCGCCTTCGGGCACCGTGTCGCTGTATTCCTGAGCCTCGGCTCCGTTCAACCCCAAGTCGTCAAGCGCGGCCAAGGCCTCGGCAACGCTCATGCCCGAGATGTCAGGCACGCTCACGGTTTCATCTCCGGGTTGCGAGCCCCTCGATACCACGATGGTCACCGTGCTGCCCAAGGGGAGTTCAGTGCCCGCGGCGGGTTCTTGGCGGATAATCTCGCCTTCGGGCACCGTGTCGCTGTATTCCTGGGCCTCGGCTCCGTTCAACCCCAAGTCGTCAAGCGCGGCCAAGGCCTCGGCAACGCTCATGCCCGAGAGTTCCGGAGCGCTCACGGTTTCTTCCGCGGCTTCCGGGCCCTTCGAGACTACCAGCCTCACTTCTGTGCCTCTAGAAACCTTTCTTGCAGCAGCAGGATTCTGCCTGATGATTCTTCCTGCAGGCACTGTATCGCTGTGTTCCTGCGTCACCTGTCCGAGCTTAAGGCCCACGCCTGTGAGCGCGTCTTCCGCCTCAGCCTCTGTCATGCCAACTACATTCGGGACCTCGATCGATGTTGGGGGCTGTTGTTGCGGACAGCCCAAGTTCACGATCGAAAGTGCAATGACCAAAGATGCGATAATCGGAAGTGGCATTCGTGAGTGGTTCATTGAGACGCGCTCCTTAAGTATTTGGAGGGTTATGCAGCACAAAAGTAGTAGCCCCCCAATTCCTTGGACCTCAAAGGTTTTATGACAAGCCCTCTAATCTTGTCATGGTAGCCGATTATTGCATCAGCGCTCTGGTTTGTCAATATCTTAGTTTAAATATGGGTAAAGGTATATGCTCTAGGGCGTGAAAGATAGCGGTATATGTGCACGATATAAATAGATGCACAACACGATCCCGATAGCCGCGTTCTTTCCGCTCGAGTGACAGTTACAGTCGCATGATGTTGTTCGACTGGAAACGGCCCGCTGCGAGCAGCCCTCACTGCGCGTTATCGAGGCGCGCGGCGATGATGTCTTCGGTGGCTTTGCGGGCGATGCGGGTAGCAATCAGTCCGTCTTCGGCGGTGGCGAGGTTGCCGGGGTCTCCGGTCTCGATGGCTCTTGCAAAAGCATCGTAAAGGGCGCCGAAATTCTTGCCGCGCTCGACTTCGAAGGTTCTGGTGCCCTCGGCGGAACGCAACTCGAGTTCGCCGGTGATGCCGTCGTATCGGATGACGCCATCGGTGCCGATCACATCGTAAATGTAGCGGTGTACCGGCTCTTTGGCAGTGTGGCAGTAGCTGTAGCTCAATTCGGCCATGGTGTGCGCGCCGTTGGCGTGGTCCATGTGCACCCACACGTGGTCCGGGGCTTCGTAGTCCTGCACCCACGAACCCATCCCATGGAAGCGCACGATTTCGGAGCCGGTCCACCACCGCGCGAGGTCGATGTCATGGACGCCGCAATCGACCATTGGGCCGCCCTCGAGCATACGGTCCTCGCGGCGTCGCTGTTCGATGCGGTTGCCGTTGGCATCGAGTTCATAGCGGCCGTGGCAGTTCCAGATGTAGACGAAGCGCAGGGTGCGCAAGACGCCGATAGCGCCCTGGTCGAGCAGTTGTTTGATTTGGAGCGCTTCGGAACCAAAGCGGTAGGTGAAGCCGGTAAACAGCGGCAGACCTGCGTCGTGCATAGCCGCGATCATCTCGCGGGCCTCGTCTTCGGTCATTGCCAACGGTTTTTCGCACAAGACCGGTTTGCCGTGTCGTGCGGCGGCATGGACATTCTCGAGATGGCACGGTGCGGGCGAGGTCACCGCCACGGCATCGATGCCCGAGCCGAAAAACGCATCCAACTCGTCAAATGTGTGAGGGACGCTGAACTTTTCCTGGGCGGCGGCACGCCGGACAGGGTCGGGCTCGAAGATGGCGTGCAGCTCCCAGACGTTGCTGTTGCGCAAGGCGGGCAAATGGCCGTAGCCGGCAACGATGCCGCACCCCATCAATCCGATCCTCTTCATGCCGGTTCTCCTTGCTTGCCGTTGGTGGTTTGCCGCGCAACCTTACGCCGCGCCCCGGCTTTTTTCAAGAAAATGAGCCATATTCGTGAACTTCCTTGCAAATCAGGTGTCTAATAGGATGACACGGCCGCCTGACGCGGCCCACGTGCGGGAAAACTTGCACTCGCGCAGGTCTGGGTTATATGATATTGGACAGAGGTTTGGTGTGGGCCGGAGAGCGCACATGTGCGGCGGCCCGAACGTGCAGGCCGCACAACCGCTTTTGTTGCAGGTAATTGGAACCCCGGTGCGGGGAAAATTTCCCGAGCACAGAATCGCCCGGATAACGTTAAGTTGTTCGGCGCAAACAGGTTGGGCAAAACCGACCCAGTTGTAAGGAGATGAACCATGTACAAACTGTTTGTACTCGCCATGGTGATGATGCTGACGGTAGCCTTCGCTGGCTGCGGCGCACCGCAGGATGTGCCTCCCCCACCGGAGGAAGAGGCGATTACGCCGCCGGCCGTCGAGACGCCAGTCGAGCCCGAGCCCGAAGCCGCGGCCGAGCCAGCCGAGGAAGAGACGACCGAGACAGCCGAGGCCGATGAATGGGATGATTGGGACGACTGGGATGATTTCGAGGTCATTCCGGGCGCCAGTGCCAGTGCCGCCGCCCCTGAGATTTAGACACCACCCTCATGTAACTGCTCAGGCCTCTCTTTCCAACAAGGCGAGGGGGGCCTTTTTGTGCTTTTCCGCAGGCAGAAAAGCTGGAACGCGCTGAGGCTTTCCCTCGGGGCACAGTCTGGCAAACTGCCGCTTTGCTGAAAGCCGCATTCACCCGGCCGGAGAATTATGGCTATACGCGCAATCACGTTCGATTTCTGGTGCACCCTGTTTCGCGACGCGCACAAGGAAGAACGCAAACAACTGCGGATCGAGGCGCTGCACACACTTACGGGCGCTTCAGCCACTGTCATCGAAGAGGCCCTTGCCACCGTATGGCAAGAATTCAGCCGTCATCACATCGAGGAACAGCGCACGCTTCTTCCGGCGGACGCCGTGCGCATGACCGCCCAGGAACTCGGGGTCACGTTTGGCGAGGAGGCCTTTGGGCGGCTAACCGACCTGTTTGCCACGGCGATCATCGAACACAGTCCCGTTCCCATCGAAGGCGCGCTCGAGGCCGTGAAAGGCGCCGCGGAAAGAGTCCCTGTCGGGTTAATCTCCGATACCGGCGTCAGCCCCGGCAGTTCTCTGAAAGCCGTGATGGACCGGACCGGGTTCACTCCGCATTTTTCCGCGCTGGTGTTTTCCGACGAGATAGGTGTGTCGAAGCCGCGCCCGCAGATGTTCGAGGCCGCCGCCCGATCGCTGGGCGTACTGCCTCAAGACTTGCTCCATATCGGCGACCTCGAACCCACTGACGTCGCCGGCGCGCACGCCATTGGCGCCAAGGCCGCCCTGTTCACCGCCGACAACGGAAAATACGTCGAGACCACCGTAGCCGACTACGTATTTCCCCACTGGAACGATTTCATTCGCCGCCTCCCCGAAATCCTCGACCACCGGTCCGGGTGAGCTCTGCAAGAATTCGCGTCTTGCATGCCTCGGGCCGCCTCGCCTGTCCGTGCCGCTCCATGGGTCTTGACACATTGGAGACCTTGCGGTGTTAAGAGCGGCGTCTATTCGCGTTCATTCGCGGTTTCATCTCCCCGGTTGAGAACCATCTGTCCGTTGGCATGCCGTGTGCAGTTTCGTGTCTTGGGGGAGCTGGCACTTGCTCGGCGTTTTGGTGTTTATTCGGCATGCGTTGTGCAACAATGATTTCGGCGCAGGAGTGATGCAAGAGTGGGACCGGCGCCTGCCGCTTGTGGCAGCCAACCAAACGACGGAGGGTCATCCGATGAAAAGGTACATGCATGGGATAGCGGCATTCGCTGTGCTGCTGGGACTGGTGGGGCTTGTGTTGCCCGAGGCGGCCGCGCAGCCGCCGGGCGGACGCGGGCGTATGTGGAGATCGTTTGAAGAGTTCGATGTGAATGGAGACGGCAGAATATCACGGGACGAGTTCGAGGGGCCCGACGCGTTTTTCGACCGCGTGGATGCTGACGGCGACGGCTACATCACGCGAGAGGAATTCGAGGCGGCGCGCGAGGCCATGCGCGAGCGCCGCGGCGAAGGACGCCGCCTCGAACGGCCCGCCGAGAGTGACCGAGGTGAAAGGCAAGAGCGTCGTCCGCCCGCTGCGGCAGCCGGCGGCTTCTTTCAGAGTGTCCCGCAAGCCAAAGACGCCTCCGAACAACAGATTCTCGATGTGCTGGCCGAAATGGACCAGCTAGGGCGGCGCATGCAGAGCGTACCGATGAATGACGGGCGGTTTCTTCGGGTGCTGGCGGAGGCGGTCAATGCCCAGCATGTGGTCGAGATCGGCACGTCGCACGGGTATTCAGCGATATGGTTCTGCCTGGCCCTGCGGAGGACCGGTGGCAAATTGACCACGTTCGAGATTAACCCCGAGCGGGCCGAGCTGGCTCAAGGCAATTTCGAGCGCGCTGGTGTTGCCGATATCGTGACGCTTGTTCTCGGCGACGCGCACGAGGAAGTGGCCAACCTCGAGGGGACCATTGACATTTTGTTCCTCGATGCCGATAAGCAGGGCTACGTCGCTTATCTAAACAGTCTGTTGCCGCAAGTCCGGCCGGGAGGTCTTATCGTCGCGCACAACATCACGCCCGGTTTAGCGGACCCGCGATACCTCGAGGCCATCACGCAGAATCCCGAGCTCGAGAGCCTGCTGGTCGACCTGGGGGCCGACGGCATAGGCCTTACGCTGAAAAAGCGGTAAGATGCAGCCGAAACGCTCGTTATCGCTGTTCGATTCGACGTGCATTATTGTCGGCATTATCGTCGGCGCGGGGATTTTTGAGACCGCGCCGACGATTGCGGACTCGATGGGCGTTTCCGCCGGCATTTTGGGCATGTGGCTGACGGGCGGATTGATGGCGCTTGCCGGGGCGCTGTGTTACGCCGAACTCGCCACCGCCTATCCGCATGAAGGCGGCGACTACACCTATCTCACCCGCGCGTACGGCTCTTGGGCGGGCTACCTGTTTGGCTGGTCACAGTTGGCGATCATCCGTCCGGGGAATATCGCCCTGATCGCCTTCATTTTCGGGCGGTACGCGCAAACGCTGTACGCGCCCTTTCGGGAGAGCACCGTATTCTATGCGGTGGCGGCTGTGGCGTTCTTCACAGCGATTAACATCATCGGGACGCGGGAAGGGAAGTGGACCCAGAATCTGCTGACCGTGGCGAAGGCCGCAGGCCTTTTGCTGGTCGTGGCGGCGGGACTATTGGCTCCGCGTGCGGAGACAATTCCCAACGAGGCGGGCGCACTGTCTTCGAGCGGCGTTAAGCTTGCCCTGATTCTCGTTATGTTCACGTTCGGCGGGTGGAATGAGATGGCCTATGTGTCGGCCGAAGTGAAGCATCCCGATAAGAATATCGCAAAGGCTCTTGTGCTTGGGACAACCGCCGTCACCGTGCTGTATCTGTTGGTGAACGGAGCGTACCTTTCCGTGTTGGGTCCGGCGGGCGTCGCCGCCTCCGAGGCGGTGGCCGTCGACACGGTCGCGCCGGTAATGCCGCATGTTGCCGCGAGGGCCGTGGGGATACTCATCTGCATATCCACCTTGGGCGCTGTCAATGGACTGGTTCTCACGGGAGCACGCATCTCGTATGCGATGGGGGTGGATCATCCGGTGTTCCGCCGCATGGGCCAATGGAATACCCGGCGCGGTGCGCCGGTATGGGCGCTGCTGGTGCAGGGCGTCCTCAGCACAGCCATTATCGTGGCAGCGGGCTCGTTCATCGATACCATCATCTACACGGCCCCGGTGGTATGGGCCTTCTTCCTGGCCACGGGGATTTCGCTCTTTGTGTTGAGGCGTGTCGAGCCAACAACGGAGCGCGTGTTTCGCGTGCCGGGCTTTCCGTTTACGCCCTGTCTGTTCTGCGCGTCCGCCGCATTCATGCTTTACAGTTGCGTGTCCTACGCTCTTGCCCATCTGCCTGTCGCCCTGGCGGTGGTGTCGGGGGTGGTCATTGCGGGCGCGATTCTCTATGCCGCCACCCACCGCAACGAGACTGGGCCATAACCGCAACATCTCACCGGCTCAGACGTAACTGCGTTATCTGAGAATCGCAATCCATTCATCCTTGAAAAAGCAGTTGAAGAGGCTCATACGAAACTCCTTCACCTATGGTCTCTAAACGTGCGGGAGAACCTGCTTTTTCACCCTGTGAGCAATTGTCTATACCCCGGCAAGAAAGAGTTCTCGTCGTAGACGAGTACGATATGCGTTTCCCCTGTAGCGTCCGGCCTTGTGCCGGACGTCTGGTGGTCCGGACGTCCGGC
>SLSB01000565.1 GCA_007130675.1 Candidatus Hydrogenedentota bacterium
CGGAATTTATTGACAGATCCTGCCCCAACGGTGGTATTATCAGTTTACGGGAGGCAATATGGCTGCAATTCAGCAGTTGCTCCTTTTGTCAACTCTTGGTGCGTGGCGGCTTTTGGGGGGATTCACCAGCGTTATGCGAATCGCGGTATTGGGAACGCGCGGCATTCCAGCGAACTACGGCGGGTTCGAGACCTTTGCGCAAGAACTGAGCGTCCGGCTCGTGCAGCGCGGGCACCACGTCACCGTCTATTGCCGCCGCGCAAACTATCCCGAACCCCTCGAGGAATACCGAGGTGTGCAACTCGTCACGCTGCCCACGATTCACACCAAATCACTCGACACGCTTTCGCACGCCTTTCTGTCGTCATTGCATGTGCTCGGACGCGGCGTTGACATTGCCCTATATTGCAACAGCGCCACCAGTTGTTTTGCATGGCTCCCGAGGCTGCGCGGAGCAAAAGTAGTGATGAACCCTGACGGCCTCGAGTGGGAGCGCGCCAAGTGGGGGTGGGCGGGAAAGGCCTTCTATAAACTCTCCGAGCACCTTGCGGCCCGTTTTCCCCACCGTCTCGTCTCGGATTCGCACGTTATTCAGGAATATTACCAGGAAAAATTCGGCTGCCCGAGTGATTACGCAGCATACGGAGCGGATATCGTCGAGCGGGGCACGGACCGCGAACTGCTGGCTGAATTCGGCGTCGAGCCCGAGCGCTACTTTCTCTTCGTGAGCCGCCTCGAACCCGAGAATAACGCCCACCTCGTGGTCGAGGCCTTCGAACATGTCAAGACGGATATGAACCTGCTGATGGTCGGCAGCGCACCCTTCGCGGACGACTACATCCGCAAGCTGACAAACACCAGTGACAAGCGCATCATCTTTCCCGGAGCCTTGTACGGAGAGACCTATCGTGCCTTGCAGGCCAACGCCTATGTGTATGTCAATGCAATGGAAGTTGGGGGGACCCATCCAGCCATTCTCGAGGCCATGGGCGCGGGTAATTGCGTTCTCGTCAGCGATATCGCATATAATGTCGAAGCTGTCGCCGAGGCGGGGGTTCAGTTTCGCAGCAAAGACGCCGAAGACTGCCGCAAGAAAATGCAGTGGCTTGCCGATAATCCGGGGGAAGTCAGTAGATTCCGTGCGCGTGCAGCCGAACGTGCGCAAACACAATTCAACTGGGACGATGTCGTATCCCAATATGAGAAAATCTTCGAGCGGCTCATAACGACTTGAGCCAAGCAGAAAAGACCGTCATGGATTGGAATGGAAGAAAAGTCCTTGTTACCGGAGCCGCCGGTTTTATCGGCAGCCATCTGTGTGAACGACTCCTGGGAGAGGGCGCCGATGTCCGGGCGATGGTTCACGGCAACATGCGCGGCAGTATTGGCCATCTTGCTGCCATCCCCACCGAGCGCCGCAAGAACATCGAGATTGTCGGGGGCAATATCCGCGATGGCGCGTTTGTGCGCGATGCCACCACCGGCGTGGACACGGTGTTTCACCTGGCGGCCGTCACCAGCGTGGTCTACTCATATTCCAATCCCGACGAGACCATCTTCACCAATGTGAGCGGCACCCTGAACGTGTGCAACGCGGCGCGCCACGAGAATGTCAGGCGACTGGTGCATACGTCCTCGGCAGGGGTATACGGACCGGCCGAGGGTGACCTTCCCATTAGCGAGACCCATCCCGTGCGGGCCTACAACCCCTACACCGCATCAAAGCTGGCGGCCGACAACGTGGTCGAGAGCTTCCATCTGTCGTACGAACTTCCGGTCACCATCATTCGCATCTTCAATGTGTATGGGCCGCGTATCGGGCGGTTTCTGATTATCCCCACGATAATCCTGCAACTGATCAAAGGCTGCGAACTCAAACTCGGCAGCATGACCCCTACGCGCAATTTTACCTATATTGACGACATCGTCGAGGCCTACCTGCTGATGGCCGAATACGAGGCTGTCGTGGGCGAAGTAGTCAATTTCGGCTCACCACGCGCCCTCACCATCGGCGAACTAGCCCTCCTCATTGCCGGTTTAATGGGCCGTGATGTCACAATTGCGCAAGATGCCAAAGCCTTGCGACCCCATAAGAGCGAAATCGACCGTGTTCTCGCCGATGTGACCAAAGCCCGCGAACTCCTCGAGTGGTCATCCAAAGTCGAACTCGAAGACGGTCTAAGACAAACCATCGACTGGATTGCCGCGGGAGGCTATGACGATCTCCCAGCCCAAGATGAGAAGTAAGCTCCCGTTCTGAGATGAAATCGTGTAGAATATGCGTTGTAACAAACGGAACCACGGGGAACCTGGGGGCTATGCGCGCCAACAGACGAACACCTGGAAAACGGCTCTGTAAACCCGTTTTCGTCAGCTCGACCGTATGGCTCGTGCTTATTACCGGTTGTGGCGTGATAGCCGCGTTTCAGGCCGCCAGCGCTGACCAGCACGTGTGGAGCCACGGGTTCCGATTGGATGACAAACACACGCTCCTGTTGGAACAGCGCCACCGAGAGATTACCATTGGACTTGCGGTTCGCAGCAGAAACGTCGGAGACACAGCGCGTACCCGTACCCGCGACGGCGGCGGCGACACCGTCGACCGTTTCGGAAAGATGGAGTATCTGGCGCGGATTTCCGCCGAGGTGCTCAAGCCCTCGGCCCCGAATTATCTGCGAAATCCGGGCGAACGGTATCGAATTATCATCGAGGGACTCGAGGCCGACCCCGATTTCCGGGTGCAGCTCGAGGTCGATGCTATTGCCGCGCGCGACGCTGTGCTGGCCCAATTCAAGGCCCTGGGCGCCCAGACCCGCGGCATCCAGCGTGACGCGCTTCACTATGCCGGGCCCTACGTATTGCAGGTGCTCAACGAAACCAACCTTATGCCTGCCCCCATCCCCATGTCCATTGCCGAAAGCCGGGTAGGACGTATCCGGTTTGACAACCCCGGACTGCAGCGCGAGAGTATCGAGGCCGGGCGAAAACTGTATGCCGGTGAAAAAACAAGACACACACCCTCCGGGCCTCCGCGAGAAGCGGGCAACACGGGTGCCGCGCGGACTGGGGGATGGGCGAAACAACCTTGATCTACAGGAGCTGGGGAGGCAGGTGTTTATGAAATGCGCGGTGCGGCGGAGTATCGCCTGTTTGGGGCTCGCGATATGCCTGGCGGCTGTCTGCGGGTGCCAGACATCCACGGGCATCCGGGTTATTGACCCGAAAGGGGCAACCCGCGAATTGACCCCCGAAGAAGTCACACACATGACCGGAGGCGCGCAACCCTACTTGCTGCAAGTGGGCGACGAAATTCAACTCATGTTCAACGTGCGCAACATCCAGGAAGGCGAAGCGCCGTGGGACTACCGCATCGAGGTCGGAGACAACATGGAGGTGCGCCTCTCGTCCGACACCGTCGATCCCAGCACATATGTGATCGACTTCGGCGATGTAATCGGCATCTCTTTTCTCAACAACTGGCCGCTCAACATGAACCGCACTGTCCGCCCGGATGGGATGATCAGCGCCACGGAAATTGGCGATGTGCAGGCCGCGGGGCTTACCACCCGGCAACTCGAAGAACGCTTGACCGCCTTATATGACCAAACCGGCATCATCCAGGGCGACCCACAGATCAGCGTAAACGTAGACTTTGCAAACCTTGACCGCCTCGAAAGCATCAGCCGCGATGTGACGGTCCGCCCCAATGGAGCCATCAGCCTCCCCATGCTCCCGAAAGAGGTAAAGATCGCAGGACTCACGGTCGCCGAAGCCTCACAGCTCATTGCCGAAGAAGCCGCAAAGGTGCTCATGAACCCGCCCACCGTCGCACTGGTGGTGTTTCCAAATATCAACGCCGTGCTCTCGGGCATGAATGCCGTGGTCAAGGTGCGCACCGACGGCACGGTCTCGGTACCGCGCATCCATGACCCAATCCAGGCCGCGGGCTATCGCGTCGAGGAGCTTCGCGATATCCTCCGCGAGGCCTGCAAAGGTTTAATCCATAATCCCGTCGAAGTGTCGGTCGACGTGCTCGAGGCCACCGGCGCGCGCATTTACGTCGGCGGCGAAGTCGGTGTGCCGGGGGTATACCCGCTCGATAGCTGCCCAACGGCCTTGCAAGCCGTCATTATGGCCCGGGGACCCGCAAACAGCGCCCGCCTCAACAGCGTGATCGTCATTCGCCGAAACCCTGACGGAAAACCCTACGTGTTCAAAACGAACCTGCGGGCCGCGTTGACCAAGGGACACACCGAAAACGACATCCCCCTGAAACCCTTTGATGTAGTCTATGTACCGGAAAAGATGGTCGTCCGCGCCAACATTTTTGTCGATCGGTATATCAACCAGATCGTGCCGTTCGACAATACCCTCGGCGTAAACGCCACATATTATATGAATAAGCAACGCGTGCGCTCGAAATCGCGCAGCATCGGGGCCAGTGCCGTGGTAACTCCCTTCCAGGGAGGCAACATTGTGGTAGCCCCATAACATTGGCGCTCGGCCCCGAAGGGTAGCGCCGAACAAAGCAAAGGGAAAAGGGAGATGGACCAGCGGCAAATCTTCCTCAGAGACGTCTTAACCGTCCTGTTCAAGCACAAGCTGTTTATCGTGGCGTTTATCGCAGTCGTGACCGGCGTCGTGCTCGTGGGCAATTACGTGTGGCCCCCCACCTACGAATCGGTGGCAAAGGTGCGCCTGATACGCGGGCGCACCACATCACAACCCGACCCGACGGTGGTCCAAACCGAAGCCGCCATGTTGATGGTGCAACTCTCCCGCGAAGACGTGCACTCCGAGATTGACCTCATCTACGCCAACGATGTCCTCCAGAACGTGGTCGAGACCCTCGGACTGGATGACGCAATGGACCGAGAGGTCAGCCCCGTCCGGCTCGCCCTGTGGGGAGTGCGCGAACTCGAGTACGCCTTCGGGCTCAAACGCCGTCCCGAGCCGAAACAGCGCGCCGTCGAGGCGCTCGAGGAAGCCATCCAGGTCACGGCGGACGACAGAAAGTTCGTGCTCGAAATCCGTTGCCGGCTCGGCGACCCCCAGTTGGCACACGACGTTTTAAAGGCCCTGCTTGCGGCATACCAGAAAAAACATGTGGACGTGTTTGACCAGCCCGGAAGCATGGACTTCTTTGATGAGCAGGTCGCCCGCGTGAATGTCGAGTTGTTCGAAGCCCAGCAGAAGCTCGAGACCTTCCGCTCCCTGCACCAGGTCGTGTCGCTCGAGGCCGAAAAAGACCTCCTGCTCGCCCAATACACCGATGCCCGCAAACTCTTGCTCCAGCTTTCCGAAAGTGAGGATGCCGCGGAACTGGCCGCCGAGGGCAAGACTGACCAGATCCTGGTTGCCGCCTTATCTGAGGAGACCGAGAATACGGTTGTCACCGAACTGCAGTTGCGGCTCCTCGAACTGCTGCTCGAACGCAATCGAATCACCGAGAATCTCGGCCCGAGACACCCGCAAGTGGTGGCCATCCATAACGAAATCAGCAGAGCAGCCGAGCGCCTCGCCGAAGCCATCACGGCGACCCGCAGCACAACACACGCAAGAATCGCCGACATTCAAAAGCGCCTCCAGGAATTGAACGCGCTCGAGGGCGAATTGGAGGATCTCCAGCGCAGAGTCGACACGACTTCGGATACGCTCGTGTACTATACCCAGAAGCGCGAAGAAGCCTTCGTCGCGGATGCTATGAAGGACAGACAGATCTCGAGCATTCGCATCGTCGAGCACCCCACCGTGTCCGTCAACCCGGTCAGCCCGCGCAAATTGCTCAATGTGGTCGTCGCCCTGCTGGTGGGCGTAATTGGGGGCATCGCGCTGGCCTTCTTCCTTGATTACCTCGACCACGGGCTCAAAACACCCGAAGACGTTGACTTCTATCTCAAGGTGCCGCCACTCGCCTCGTTTTTCCGGACTGGGCACAACCAACCCCTCGACACGACCGAAGCGCATCGGCTCAGCACCATGCTCGATGCCGTCCAGTCCGGCGTGCCAAACCAGTTAATCGAAGTCACCAGCGCCGTTCCCGGAGAGCAGGCCGGCGAGGTCGCCATCGGCCTCGCAAAGGCCCGTGCCGCCAACCCCGACTGGCGCGTACTGTACATCGATGCGGCCCCGCACCGTTCCGAGGACGCTTCGCTCAAGGGCCTCACCGATGTGGCAACCCAACAGGCCACGCTCGATGACGTGCTCACACAGGATGGCGATCTCTACAGGTTGCCCCGCGGAAAAGCAGAATGCCCAGCCTACCTCTGGGAAACCCGTAGCATGCAAGCCGTTCTTGCGGATCTGCGCCAGCGCTTCGACCGCATCGTTTTGTATACCGCTCCGCTGTGTGTCTCGACCGATGCCATCGACGCAGCCCGGTACACCGACGGCGTGGTGATCGTCATCAAAGCCGACAGTACCCGCCGCGAGGTGGTCGCTCGAGCATTGGACATGATCCGCAGCGCACATGGACGCATCGTGGGTGCCGTGCTGACCGAACGTAAGCAGACCATCCCCGCGGTGGTGTATCGCCGCATCTGATCTGCCCCGAATTGACACGTTCCGCGGCGATCTCGGGGTGCTCCTGCGAAACGAGGTCAGCAGGAGCCCGCGAAGATGAAATGGATTGAGAAGAGCGCACAAACAAACGAGGGCCGGTGCCGCTCGGCACCAGCCCTCATCTATACTCGAACTCACGATGGGGATTTGGCTCGACCCATCCGCGAGTTATTTTAGAGGCCCAGGAAATAAATTCCGTGGGCCTCCGCGGAAGGAGAAACGCCACATGTGGCGCTGACCAAATCAATTGTACCACGCCAGGGCAAAGAACGCAACCATTTATAAATCAACTGTTTACAAACATGTCAGTTATCGCATTCGAGCCCTCTTAATCGAATGTTCCCAACCACTTAGCGCTTCCGAACGCTGAGATTCGTTCCACGATGGAGAAAACGTCCGTTCTTCCTGCCAGATCCCGCGCAAGGCATCCAAGTTCGGCCAGAATCCGACCGCCAACCCCGCCAGGAACGCTGCCCCAAGTGCTGTTGTATCAGTGACTTTGCCACGCACAACGGGAATACCTAACACATCGGCCTGGTGCTGCATCAGCAGGTTGTTGGCGGCAGCGCCCCCATCCACTTTCAAAATCGGGATTCGTTCGCCTGTGTCAGACTCCATGCTGTGAATGATATCACTGGTCTGAAAAGAGATCGACTCGAGCGCAGCACGGACGATATGGGCGCGGTTGCTGCCGCGCGTCAAGCCGACGATGAGCCCTCGGGCACGCATGTCCCAATGCGGAGCGCCCAATCCGACAAACGCGGGCACCACATACACCCCGCCCGTATCCGGAACTTCCGAGGCGACCGATTCGCTCTCGGCCGCGCTCGCGATCATCTTCAACTCGTCGCGAAGCCATTGCACGACGGCGCCTGCGATGAAAATGCTGCCCTCGAGGGCATATTCGGGACCTTTCCCGAGATCCCACGCGATGGTCGTCACCAAGCCATGCTTCGACACCACGGGTTCCTTGCCTGTATTCGCCAACAGAAAGCACCCGGTACCATAGGTATTCTTGCTTTCAAGCCGCCCAAACGCCGTCTGGCCAAACAAAGCGCTTTGCTGATCACCACACATGCTGGCCACGGGAATCGAACCGCCAAGCACCGTGGTCTCGCCGAATACCCCGCTGGTCGGCATCACCTCGGGCAGAATCTCCGCAGGCACATCGAGATGCTGCAACAGGGTTTCATCCCACCGATGCTCCATGATGTTGTACAGGAGCGTACGCGATGCGTTGCTCGGATCGGTTGCGTGTTTGCCCGTAAGTTTGTAAAGCAGCCACGCGTCGACCGTTCCGAAGCACAATTCGCCTTTGGCGGATCGCTCGCGCGCCCCAGGCACATGATCAAGCAACCACTTCACCTTGGTGCCCGAGAAATAGGGGTCCAAAACAAGGCCGGTCCGCTCGCGGAACGTGTCCGTCAGACCGTCGGCAGCCAGTTGTTCACAGATTTCGGTGGTGCGCCGGCACTGCCAGACAATGGCGTTGTGGATAGGCTCCCCGGTGCGGCGGTCCCACAGGAGGACCGTTTCGCGCTGGTTCGTGATCCCAATGGCCGCGATATCGTCCGGCGTGGCCCCCGCATCATCGAGCACGTTCCGCGCGGTGTTGCACTGGGTGCGCCAGATGTCTTCGGGATCGTGCTCGACCCATCCCGGTCGAGGATAAATCTGCCGGAATTCCTCGTTGCTCGATCCGTAAATTCCCCCCTCATCATCAAACAGGATCGCACGCGACGATGTCGTCCCCTGATCCAGTGCGAGTAGGAAACGTTTGGCCATACTACCCCCTTGCGCGAAAGCTTGTTTACACCTGCGTCATTTGGACGTTACCGCGACACAAACCGCATGGCGCCGTAGCTTTCATACGAGTGAAAGCCGCGAGGCGCTTCGCCGGGAAAGGATTTCAGCAACAGCGGTTCCTCGAACTGCTTCGAGTAGTCGTAGCGAAACGCGCCGAAAAGCCATTCGGTACCGATCGACGGTTTGCCCACTTCGCGAAACGCCTCCCAAGGTATCGCCGCCTCAACCACATAGCCGATGTCGTCATCGCGGTGGTCGTTGTCGGTGCCGTTGATGGTCGTCGCCACGATCATGCCAGAATCCCACGACTTGAAGCGGTCCGCGCCGCCAGCCCCGCGGCTGGGATAGCGCGCGTCAAAGACGGTGCCATTGGGTGCGACCACGAACTCGTAATAGAGCAACTCCTCGCGGCTGGGTTTGAAAAACAACTCAACCACGTCGCCGTTCCATAGCGAGTCGTTGGGAATGTCCGAATACGAATAGATGTCAACGTCTTCACATACGAAGGCGAAATACAGGTATTCCGAATCCCAGAGCATCCGCACTTCCGTGAGCGAAATCTCTGTGGCATGCTCGGGACTGTAGACGTAAAAGCGGCCGAGCACGGTCGCGCGCTGCCAGGCAGGCTCGTCCAGCCGCCCATCGA
>SLSB01000130.1 GCA_007130675.1 Candidatus Hydrogenedentota bacterium
AGGCGCGGGACCTCCGGCCCCGTCACAGGCCGTAGCGAAGCGCAGGTGCCGCGGCCCGGCGCGGCATTCCAGTCCTGTCCGCGGAGCCAGACACATTCAGCCACCCGCAAGGGTGGTTTTTCTGTTAGCGGGTGGCGCTTAATCCCGCGAGGCGCGGGACCTCCGGCCCCGTCACAGGCTGTAGCGAAGCGCAGGTGCCGCGGCCCGGCGCGGCATTCCAGTCCTGTCCGCGGAGCCAGGCGTTTTACCGCCACCCCCAGCGAATGGCGGCTTCTTTTCGGGGAATTGCCGTGTTTTATGTTTACATCCTCCAGAGCGAGACGACAGGCCGTCACTACTGCGGCCAGACTGACAACCTCAAACGGCGCCTTGCCCAGCACAACAACCCAACGCACCACGGCACCCATACAACCAAGCGCTTTGCAGGACCCTGGCGCGTGATATGGAGCAAGGAATTCGCCACACGCGCCGAGGCCATGGCGCTGGAGAAGAGCATCAAGAAACGCGGAATCCGACGCTTTCTGGAGACCCAACACACCGATGACGCGGGTAGCTGTTAATCCCGCGAGGCGCGGGACCTCCGGCCCCGTCACAGGCCGTAGCGAAGCGCAGGTGCCGCGGCCCGGCGCGGCATTCGAGTCCTGTCCGCGGAGAGCAGTTTTTCCCGCGGCCCCGACGTGGCCCCGACGTTGACAGCGGACACAGCGAGAGACTATGCTTCAAGCATCAAGATGGCATCGGGCAGATTGACAGAGGACCGTCGGCTGGCGACCTGCTGTAGACATCGGCCGGCAAGCAGGTTTTTCCTGCTGCCGGCATTTCTCTATGTGCGAAGCATCGTCTGCTCGAGGAAGAGTTTTATGCTTGGGACTGCTCAGGGGGTTAGGAGATAAAGGCCACATGGCGACAGAGGCGTTTCTGGCAAGTGCCGGATTGACAGACGAGGTGGTCCGACGTGATGCCAAGACCAACCTTCGCAAAGCCGCCGATGTACTGCAGAGCGGCGGCTTGGTCGCCTTCCCCACCGAGACTGTCTACGGACTGGGCGCAAACGCATTGGACGCAACGGCCGTTGCACGCGTGTTCGAGGTCAAGCGGAGGCCTCGGTTTGATCCGCTGATTGTACATGTCCATTCGATGGTTCAAGCCAGACTGGTTGCGTGCTATTGGCGGGACACCGCCGTGGAACTTGCGCGGCGGTTCTGGCCTGGCCCACTCACGCTGGTTCTGCCCAAAAGCGACGTGGTACCGGACATTGTCGCGTCAGGACTGTCCACTGTAGCCGTACGGGTGCCGGACCATCCGCTGGCTCTCGCGCTCATCGCGGAGGCTGGCCTGCCGGTGGCCGCGCCCAGCGCCAACACCTTCGGCAGCATCAGTCCAACCCGAGCCGAACACGTCCGGAAGCAATTGGATGGCGAAATAGACCTGTTGCTGGATGGCGGCCCTTGCCGGGTCGGGGTAGAATCCACGATTTTGTCTCTGGAAGACGATGTACCGCTGCTCCTTCGCGCCGGCGGCACACCGCTGGAGGAGATCGAAAGTGTCGTTGGGCCGGTGCGGCGCCAGCGCTCCGACCCCGGACGCCCAACCGCGCCCGGACAGTGCCCGCAACACTACGCCCCCAAGACACAACTTGTCCTATGGCAGGACGATGGCAGCCCACCGGCATCCCCACGAGCCGGTCTGCTGACGCTATGCCCACCGGCAGATCCAAATCAGTTCGCGGCGGTCGAGGTGCTCGCGGAGAGCGGGAATCTACGTGAGGCAGCAACTAATCTGTTCGCCGCGCTTCACCGGCTCGACGCAATGGGTCTCGACCTGATCGTAGCGGTCCCTGTGCCTGATGAAGGCTTGGGGTTGGCTATAAACGACCGGCTTCGCCGTGCAGCCACCACAAAAAAACAGTAGCATGAAGCATATCATCTACAACAGGGGAGGCGTGTGCGCGTGGAGAAGCTTGTAACCTCCGATTTCCGCCTTGGGATCATCGCCGGTGGACAACTGGGCAAGATGCTGGCGCTTGCCGCGAGTCCATGGGATGTGAAAACGTATGTTCTCGATTCAGATGAGCACTGCCCTGCGGCGACTGTCTGCACACGCTGGATTCAAGGCGACTGCACCGACTTCGATGCCGTCTACAGCTTTGGCCAGGAGGTAGAGATGATCACGTTTGAAATCGAAAACGTGAACACCGAAGCACTGCAGAAGCTCAAGCGAGAGGGCAAGAGGATTCACCCGGATCCTGATGTGCTGGCCCTGATTCAGGACAAAGGAAAGCAGAAACAGTTCTTCCAGAAGCACGCGGTACCCAGCGCCGCCTTTACGCTGATGAACGGTCCGGAGGAGATCCTGAGCGCACTAAAGGAAGGCCGACTCACACTCCCGTTCGTGCAAAAGGTTCGAAGAGCAGGCTACGACGGAAGAGGTGTGGCTGTCATATGCGGCGAAGAGGACCTGGCGAAGCTCTTGCAAGGGCCTTCCGTCATCGAGGCGACTGTCGACATCGAGAAGGAACTGGCGGTCATAGTGGCTCGGAATGGAAAGGGAGAGACGGCATCCTTTCCGGTAGTGGAGATGGTGCTGAACCCGAACGCCAATTTGGTGGAAATGCTCGTGAGCCCGGCACGCATTGACGCGAGTCTGCACCGCAACGCCACGGAGCTGGCTTTGCAGCTGGCAGTGAAGTCGGGCCTACAGGGTGTTCTGGCGGTCGAACTCTTCCTGGACAGAAACGGGCAGTTGTGGGTAAACGAAATCTCGCCACGGCCACACAACTCCGGCCATCACACAATTGAGAGCGCGGTAACGTCGCAGTACGAGCAGCATCTGCGCGCGGTCTTCGATTTCCCCCTGGGCAGTACAGATCTGAAGCGGCCCTCGGTCTTGCTGAACCTTCTCGGAGAGAAAGGTCATGAGGGCCCGGTCAGGTATCACGGCTTAACCAAGGTCATGAGCTTGCCTGGCGTCAAAATCCATATCTACGGGAAACGCTATACTCGGCCCTTTCGCAAGATGGGGCATGTAACGGTGGTTGGTGCGACACTGGAAGAGGCCGAGCACAACGCCGCGGTCGTGAAGAAAACCGTGAGGGTGTATTCATGCTGAATCCCAAAGTGGCAATAATTATGGGCTCGGACTCCGACCTGAACGTTATGCAGCAGGCGGCGCAGGTCCTCGCCGAGTTCGACGTGCCCTACGAGTTGACCATTGTTTCCGCGCATCGTACTCCGGACCGCATGGTTGGGTATGCCCGCACGGCCCACGAAAGAGGTCTGGAGGTCATCATTGCCGGTGCCGGTGGCGCAGCCCATTTGCCAGGCATGGTTGCGTCAATCTCGCCATTGCCGGTGATCGGGGTGCCTGTGAAATCCTCCAACTCCATTGATGGCTGGGATTCGGTGCTTTCGATTCTGCAGATGCCAGGCGGAGTGCCCGTCGCCACCGTAGCGTTAAACGGAGCCAAAAACGCGGGACTGCTGGCGGTTCAGATTCTGTCAGTGGCCGACGCGGCGCTCCGCCGCAGTCTGCTGGACTACAAGAAGCAGCTCCGCGACTCCGTCCTGCAGAAGGTACAGCGGTTGGAGTCGCAAGACGGAGCTTCATCCTGAGGCGATACTTGTCTGGCCAGTTTTTCGCGTCCATCTCCTCGGGCATCTTTTGTGCCAGGTGGCTGATAATTGCGTCACGGGAAGGGTTCGAGCCCTGCCCGCGGAGCCAGACATGACCCAATGTGAGAACTGGTGAACTGCCCGTTCTCACATTGTTTCTTGCGGAGAAAGCTTCGCCCGGGCGAGTTCAGCCGCTCGCGCCCAAATCACGCAGGAACACTCGTTTTTGTCTTCCCCGTGCCCTCACAATAGCGACATGCCACCCAGGTGCCTTTCGTGGAAGATTTTGTCGGGGTATTGCATGAATGGATTGCCCTTCTCAGATGCCACAGGCAGCTGTGAAATATCCCGGAGCAATCTGTGTGCATGAAAAACAGGTGCTTTCTCAGGAATCCAAGCATGCCTGGCTTGGCAGGCGTGCACGCTAACCTTGTTTTTGCTCTCTTGAACCGTTACCGTATTCTCAGACTTCAGGGGAATGTGGAAACGGAGAAAGCATGGCTAATTATGCGAATGTCTGGCCGTCGGGGGGGCTGTTTGCGTTTTCGGGGATCGATGGGGAGACATCGTTCCACGAGCCTTTTGTAGCGTCAGGCGCCATTGGCGCCATCGGGTGGGATTTCTGGCTCGAGCCGCGCTTCCGCGTGTGCGCCAATGCGAATGAGACGCCTCTCGAGGCCAACCCAGGGAATGAAGATTTCTGTTTCTCGGATTGCTGGGATCTGACCGTGTGCGCGGGAGAGCAAACGGGCCGGCTTCGGGGTGCGTTTCTGGACCGCGCTTCCCTGCTCTTTTCGATTCAGATGCACGGCGGCGAGGGGGGCTTCATCCCCGGCCTTTTGATACCTGAGGAAGAATGCCTGGAGGGGGCGGAACATGTTTTCCGCCGTGAGGGCTGCTGGGTTGCGATCGCGCAAAGCGAACCGGCGCGTTTCCGTTCATTTGCCATCGCCATTTCCTACGCCAGCGAGGCCGAGGCTCGCGAACGTGCCCGCAGGGCGCTTGTGGCCGACATTAACGCGGCAATCGAGGCCCGAATGCGGTTCTGCTCGACCGTGCGGCTGCCGTTGCGGCTGACCAGCACCGACGAACCCATTTTCTATAAGGCAGTCAGCGTCATCAAGGTCAATGTCGAGAGTGCGCAGGAAGACATCCCCTGCCGCTGGACCACCCCCGACCGCATGCCGCACCGCCGCATGTGGCTGTGGGACTCTGCGTTTCATTCTGTGGGCGACCGTCATCTTTCGGCACAGTTGGGTGAAGACGCTATCCGCGCCCTGTTCTCGAAACAGCGGGAAGACGGTAAACTCTCGCTCGCTGTGCATCCGGGAAAGATCACGACTGAAGAACACGATACCCAACCCCCTATCGTGGCCTGGGCGGTATGGAAACAGTTCGAACTCTCCGAGAATGAGGCGTTTCTCGAGGAAATGTACCCGCATCTGGGCGAGTATCTGCAATGGTTCGAGCGAAATCGCAAGAACCGCAACGGCCTGTACGGCTGGTATGTCCGGGCCGATGAAGATCCTATCAAAGCGGCGCGGGGCGGTGAATCCGGCATGGACAACAGCCCCCGTTTCGACCAAGTCTCTTCGATGACCGCAGTGGACCTGTGCAGTTACATTGCCGCCGAATATCTGGTGATGAAGAAAATGGCGAAAAAACTCGGGTACTCACATGATGTAGCTCGTTGGCATCGGCGGCAGCAGTCTATCATCGGTCTGGCCAACGAACTGCTGTGGGACGACGAAGACCGCTTCTACTACGACCTCGATCACGACGGCAACCCGATAGTGCTTAAGACACCGGCCGGTCTACTGGCCTTGCATGGTGCCCTCGCCGACCATGACCGCGCGGAAGCGCTGCGCACCCATCTTATGAATCCAATGGAATTCTGGACCTTCTTTCCCGTGCCAAGTGTGGCACGCGACGAAGATGCATATTCGAACGACATGTGGCGCGGACCCACCTGGCTCAACATCAACATGCTGATGTTCTACGCCCTCCAACAGTACGGGTTTCTCGAAGAGGCTCGTCTCTTGGCCCGCATGACCATCGACGAAGCATCGCGCTGGTATCAGAATACGGGCTGCATTTTCGAGTTCTACGATAGCCTCGGTGAAACGGCTCCGCCAGATCTTCCGCGCAAAGGCGCGCCGGGCACGGCAGGCGGCGTTGGTTTTGGCGTTATCGCCGATTATCACTGGTCTGCAGCCGTTCTCGTCGATTTGCTGTATGCGATCGGTTGATTTCCGGGCGCACCAGCCCTAGAATGCCGCCTGTGCGGGAGTATGCACGTGCAATCACATAATCCCAAGGCCGAAGACCACCGCAATGACAGGTACCCTGAAGGAACTCTGGCTCGCCATCGAAGGAGGCGGAACGAAAACCCGGCTGCTTCTTGCCGACACCGAACGTACCGTGATCGCCCGCGAGATCGGCGGCACGTCTTCGGGCTTGTATGTGCAGGAACAGGATTACGGCGAATACGCGTCGCGCACCCGGGCACTGCTCGAAGAGATCAAACGGGCAGCGGATAATGTTCCAGGGCAGGTGAGCACTGTCGGTCTGGCCGCTCCTATGGTCCACGATCTCATGACACGGCTTGTTCGCGGCATTTTCGGTCCGGTTGACTTTGTGTTCAGCAGTGAAGGCGCCGTTGCGCTGGCATGGTATGACCTTGCTTGGGGCGTCAGTATGGTCGCGGGCACGGGTGCGAGCTGCCTTGCCCTCCACGAGCATGGGCAAGGGGCCTCATGTGGCGGATTCGGCCCGCAGTTTGGCGACGAAGGTAGCGGCTACTGGATTGGCCGCGAAGCCATCGCCGCGGCCATGCGCCAGAAAGACGGCCGCGGCCCCAAGACGGCGCTTACGCAGGCCCTGTGCGCCGTCTATGAGATTGGCCACATCATGGAAATCTACAAATACCGCGGTCCCGGGGGACACGTGGCGGCCCCCAAGGTTGCCGCGTGTGTGCCGGTGGTTTTCGACGTCGCCCGGGCGGGCGATCCCGTGGCACGGGCCGTGTGCCGTAGGGCGGGGCACGCCCTCGGCCATACCATTGCCGCTACGGTAAAAAGCGCGGGCATTACCCGGCGGCCGGTTCCTGTAGTATTCACCGGCGGGGTGTTTAACGGGGGCGCACTCATTCTCACGCCGCTCAAACGTGTGCTTCGCCGCAGCGGCACCGAGTGTCGTCTGTTTCCAGTCGTGACCGAGCCCGCAGAGGCCATTCTCAAGGTGATTTCAAAACACAAACAGGGAGTACAATGATGGGATATCTCGAGACGTTTTTCGACGCTGCACACAGTGTGTTTGATCGTATCCGCAATTCCCAGCGCGCGGCGATCGAACAGGCTGCTGAAGCGATCGCGGCGAGTTTGGCCAATGGCGGCGCGTTGTGTGTGATGGACACCGGCCACATGCTCAAGCATGAAGCGTTTAACCGGGCAGGCGGACTGATGACCATCGCCCCTTTTTCGCATGAATTACACATCGAGAATCCGTTGGAACACCGCAAAGATGAGCGTTCCGAGCGCGAGCTGGCCGAACTCGAGGCACGCACCGTCGCGCTCGCCCTTGACCGCAGCCTGCTCAAACCGGGTGACGTGCTCATCATAAACTCAAACTCGGGCCGCACGCCCAATGTCATCGAGATGGCATTGCAGTGCCGCGAACGGGGCATTGTTACTATTGCCATCTCTTCTCTCGAGCAAATGCGCGGATGCGATGCCGCGCACCCATCAGGAAACAAGCTGTTCGATGTGGCCGACATCGCCATTGACAATTGCGCGCCGTTTGGCGATGCCGCCATCGAAGTTGCCAACAACGAGAAGATGTGTCCCATGAGCGGCATGGCGGGTGCATACTGTTTTTGGGCCGTCCACGCGGAAGCTGTCGAACGCATGCAGGCCCGGGGCATCAACCCGACCATTTTCCGCAGCGTTCACGTGAGCGGCGGAGGATTTGTCGAAGAGCAGCGCAAAGCATTTCGAGACAAGGGAATCTGACGACTCTGTCCCACGGACAGACCGCGAATCAGGAGTTGGCATGGCAATGAAGCCTTCGCAAAAGACAATTCACATGATCGGGCATGGCCACATCGATCCCACATGGCTGTGGCGGTGGACCGAGGGATACGAGGAGGTGCGCGCGACGTTTCGCAGTGCCCTCGACCGCATGAACGAAACGCCTGATGTTCGTTTCACCGCCAGCAGCGCCTGTTTCTACATGTGGATCAAGCGATGCGACCCCGAGATGTTCGAAGAGATCCGCGAGCGCGTCAAGGAAGGCCGGTGGGAAATTGCCGGGGGCTGGTGGGTCGAGCCGGACTGCAACCTCCCCGAAGGCGAATCATTTGTGAGGCATGGCCTGTACTCGCAGCGTTTCTTCCAGCGCGAATTCGGCATGCGGGCGCGTGTCGGCTTCAACCCAGACAGTTTCGGCCACGCGGGCACGCTGCCACAGCTCTACGCGAAGATGGGCATCGGCTATTACGTGTATATGCGCCCCGATGCCGTCTACGAAATGAAATATCCACACGGCACAACGTTCTGGTGGGAAGCTCAAGACGGCTCGCGCATTCTCGCATGTAACCTCCAGGAATTCTACAACGCCGACGCCGACACTCTCGACCGCATCAAGCGCATTGCCCGGAATCCCCATCTTAATCCCGGGCAACGGCACATTATCGCGTTCTATGGAGTCGGCAACCACGGGGGCGGACCCACCAAACGGGCGATCGAGCAGATCCAGGAAGCTCAGCGTCAAAACGATCTCCCCCAAGCCGAGTTCTCGACACTGATCGGCTATTTCGAGGGATTCATGGCGACAACGGAGGAATCCCGTATTCCGGTGATTGCCACCGATCTTCAACACCATGCCCGCGGCTGTTACAGCGCACATGCGGGCGTCAAACGCATGAACCGCCGCGCCGAACATGAGCTTATGGTCTGCGAACGCCTCGCAACGCTGGCTTGGCTTCTCAAAGGCCATCCGTTTCCCGGAAAACGCATCGAAGGTGCATGGCAACACGTCATGTACAACCAGTTTCACGATATTCTGGCCGGCACCAGCCTCGAATCAAGCTACGAGGACACGCGGGACCAGCAGGGCGCCGCACGGGCCGCGGCGGTCGAGACCGCCAACGAATCGATCCAGGTCATTGCGCGTGAAATCGACACCAGCGCGGAGGGGAACACCGTCGTTGCGTTCAACCCCCTCCCCTGGCCGGTAACCGAGACGTTGGCGGCGCCGCACAGTACCGCGCGCGCGCTCGATGCACCGCTGCATCTGACAGATGAACACGGGACCCCTGTGCCCGTTCAGGCGGTGCGGGGCGAGCGCATCGATCATGTCAATTACGCGTTTACCGC
>SLSB01000422.1 GCA_007130675.1 Candidatus Hydrogenedentota bacterium
CTCGTCGCCGGTCACACTGATCCCCGCGATGGCGGGGTAGCCGGTGTGTTTGACGAACTCGATATTGAGGACGCCGTCGGCGACCCGCACCATCTCGAACGTGATATCGAGCGCGGTGTTCCTGCCTGCGCGGGCGTAAATGTCGAGGTCTTCGAGCGCGGTAATGCCCTCGAGCTTGACGTCGAAAACCCGTTCGCGCATCGCGCGGTGGGCCACTTCGCAGAAGTGCAAGGTGACGGTGTAGAAGCCCTCGGGGAGCGCGATGTCGTAACCCTCGAGATCGTACCGCACCGACTGATACACGGCGTCGAGGGTCGTGCCTGTGATGGGACTGCCATACTGGGCGGTCCGGCCGCCTCGGACGGTGACGGCGTCGAGTCCCGGTGCGTATCGCTCTCGAACCGCGCGGGGCGCCGTCAACGGTGTTTCCGTGCCGATACAGGTCTTGACGCCCAGAAATCGGGCGAAGGTGAACGCGTCGCGGAACATGGCCCCCGTGCGGTTGAACACCTCGATGCATTCCTCGGGGGTTTCCGGGCGGGGTGTCAGGCCGCGCATGATCTCCGAGCCGAAGTCATCGCGGTCATACAGCGCCGCCGCTCCCGCCGGATAGGCCCCGGTGGCTTTGGGTGCATAGCCCCACGCCGAGGGCAGCACCGTGTTGTAGTACGTGGCGGGATAGCCGTGCCCCACGGCGCCGTCTTCGTGCACATCCTCGGGGCGGCCTATCCACACGGTGGGTTCGGCGTTCGGTTGTCCCTCGGGATAGGTGTGGAATCCGATGAAATTCATGCGCAGTTTGGCAAGCTGGCCGATGACGGCTTTGTAATCATCGAGGTTCCACCAGTCCGGTCCCTCGGGGAAGTCGTGGAACGGCAGGATCCCGCGAGTGGCGAACAGAGGAACTTCCTCGATGTCAAACGTCGGCAGCGATAATGGTATCCGCTCATCAGGGATCACGTCACCGTGCAGAAAGAAGCGGACACCGAGCAATTCGGCGAAACGGTACACGCCGTAAAGAGTGGCCGTGTCGCTTGCACCGGCAATCACCACCAGGGTATGGCCGCGGTGGGGGACGGTCTTGATCACATATTCAGCTTCGAGGCGCGCCGCTTCGCCCGGTCCATCGCCCATATCATGCACGGTTTCCGAAGCGGGCACATACATCATCGAGCCCACCACGATCGCGTCGCTGGTGGCGTCCTCGCTCTCGACAATGGGCAAGAGCGTGCCCGTGCGGACATAGACGTAGCGGCGCGCCTCGGCGGCGGCAAATTTCACGACGTCGGCGGCATCTTCGGGCACCAGAATCTGCTGGGGCGCCGCAAGAGCGGTGGCGCAGACCGCTATGCACAACGTCCCTGCCAGCAGCACCGCCGCTTTGCGCATGTGTTCCCCTCGGCGTCAGCGACGCAATCTCAGAACCGGTCCCAGTGCAGTACTTCGCTCAACTCACGTTTGGCGGGACTTGGAGACTCGCCGGGATGACCGACCGCCACCAGAGCCACCAATTTGATATTCTCGGGCGCGCCCAGCATCTCGCAAATCGTGCCCGCATACGGTTTCTTATCGCCCGCGACCCAGCACGACCCGAGCCCGTGCGCACACGCTGCCAGCAGAATGTTCTGAGTCGCCGCCGACCCATCCTCGAGGTAGTATTTCCCGTCCTGGCACATGACCGCAATGCATACCGGGGCGGTCGCGATGAACTTGCCATAGTCGGTTATCTCGGCGATGCGCTGGCGCATCTCGGGGTCCGTAACCACGACGAATTCCCACAGTTGCTCGTTGCGGGCCGTGGCCGCGAGGCGGCCGCAATCCACAAGATCCTCGATAATCTCCTTGCGGACTGCCTCGGATTTGAACGACCGCACGCTCCGGCGGCCCTTGAGCGCTTCAATGGCATCCATATTTTATGGACCTCCCCATGATGTTCGAACACCACACAGCCCTGCACCAAGCGCCATGTGCCCGGCACGGGCGGATTTGTATCCAGCCTAACCACCCTCGCGCCGCCAGGTCAAGCCGGTGCGGAAGCCCGGTGCGGAAGCCTGGGCGACTGTTCGCAACGGTGCCTGTTTACCGCTAAGTTGACACAAGGATACTCGATGACTACATTGGTACATGCGCTTTGTCAGCTATGGCGAATTAGGACCCAGAGAAACCGGGAGAATACGGCATGTCGAATCTGGATAGACGAAGTTTCCTGCGCGCGGCAGCCGGCGCCACCGTGGGCGCGGGCGTGGGCAGTGCCTTTGCGCGCAGGGATGGCGCAGCGCTTTTCGCCGCGGAACTGGCGGACAAACCAATGCCGACACGGCGTCTGGGCAAGATCGGCTATGCGGCCAGTGTCTTCAGCCTGGGCGGCATGTCGACAATCATGGAACGCGACAAGCGCGACGAAGCCGCTGCCATCATCAACCGCGCGCTCGAGCTTGGCGTCAATTACATCGACACCGCCGACGCATATAATGACGGCGACAGCGAGGCGAACATCGGTGACGCCCTTGGCGAGCGGCGCAAGGACGTATTCATCGCGACCAAGACGCGGATCCGAACCGACGACGGCATCGAGGATGACGCGTTCGAGAAGACCTGCGAACGGTTGCAGACCGATTACGTGGACCTCTACTTCTTGCATGGCGTGCATGATCTCGACCATCTCGATACGGTGATGGACCGGAACAACGGCGCCATCAAGGCCTTCGAGCGGCTGCGCGAAAAAGACCGTGTGCGCCATATCGGCATCAGCAACCACAACAACGCCACGCTCATGGAAGCCATGAAGCGGTATGATTTCGATTGCGTGTTCATTACGTTGAATCCGGCAGGACTCACCATGCAAGACCCGGAAAACCTGCGGGACATGCTGGCCATGGCGCAAGACAAAGACGTGGGCGTCGTTGGCATGAAGGTTGTCGCGCGCGGCCGCGTCCTCGAACACAACGTCAGCATCAAAGAGGCGTTCAACTATGCGCTGAGCTTGCCTATTGCAACCGCCAACATCGGCATCACCAGCATCGAGCAAATCGACGAAAACGTGCGCTACGCCAAGGAATTCGTGCCCTACACGACCGAAGCCATGGTCCGGCTCGAAACACTGGCGCGCGCATAACCCAACTTCCGCGCTGGGAAAGCCGGCTGGACATGCCAGGGCCGTCGCTGCTTGAAATGATCTGAGCCACTGCAAGATGCAGGCGAGACGCCTGTGCTACTTTTTTCGGGTGCGGGCGGCACGGGTCCATGCGATTCCGAGGACGGCCCATACGGCCAGCAGGGGATCAAACCCGGCGGCGGTCGTGGGGCCTAGTGGCCCGGAACATCCCCACGAGCAGGCTGCCACGGGCTCGGGAGCGTACGCGGCCAAGTCGGCGCGCAGCAACTCGGCGATGCGCTCGAGTTCGGCATGGTAATCGTCGCGGCACAGCTCGATGGTATACGACAAATACGCGGCCGCCGTGGCGCAGTCAAACTGCAAATAGAGCGCCGTGAAGGCGGTCAATGCCTCGAAAACCGCCGCTTCATCCTGCATATAGGCCGTGGCATAAGCCTTTGTCACAGACCGGAATCGCCTCATTGCGGTGCGCAGCTCGGCTTCCGCTTCATCGAGTGAAAGCCCGTCGACGCGTTCGGCCAACGGGCCCGCGAACGCGTCGACGACCATCTGGAGCCGTGCGGGGCCGAACAAGGTCGCGCCCGCGAGCATCTTCCTGCCAAGATCGGGACCCTTATCCACGCGCAGGAGGTAGTCGATAGTGAACTCGAGCAGAAATTCGGCTTCGACCGGTTGCACGCCAAGTGCGGCCTCGAGGTGACGAATCTTGACCGTGGAGTAGAGATCATCCGATTCGGGGGTGTCGGAAAGAAAATACTGATGCGCGTACCAGTCCGCGCCCCATTCTTCGTTGTGGGTGAGCATGCCGAGGGCCAGACACGACGACTCGACGCGGTCGGATTCGTAATGCCCGAGCTGGCGCACCGCGGCTTGAATCTCCGGTTTGCTGAAGATCACCTGGTTCATGTCGGGAAGTATCGAGCCGAAGTGCACATCGGGATGGTTCGAGCCGGTTGCCTTTTCGGCGAGATAGACGTGCGTGGCCGGGGCCCACGAGAACGCCCGGGCGGTCACCATCACAAAGAACACGAAAGCAATGTGTCTCACGCGCATGGAATCCTCCTTCCGCAAGGGTCGGCCTATCGGCAGAATAGCAGCCTCTCGCGCGAAACGCACGGCCGCGGCATTGCGCCACATGACGATCTACTGGTAAGATCGTATTAGATAACAACAAACGAGGAGTGTCATTGTATGCCCCTGTTTACATACCATTGTGCGGACTGCGGCGCGGAGAGCGAGCTGCTTAGTCTGTCCGCGTCATCAACACCCCTCTGCCCGTCGTGTGGCGGGAAGAAGATGGAGAAGTTGGCAAGCGCTTTCTCTCCTCAGCGTGCCGCGGCTGCCGCGAGTGCCGCGCCGCGGTGCGAGTCATGTCCTTCAGCAGGGGGCGCGTGCCCATACCAAAGCTGAGCCTGCACTCTCGGCGGGAAGTGTCCGATGAAACAGCCCGACCCGGTAAACGATCCGCCCAACTCCTTGTGGGGCTATGTCAAAGAGGCCCTGCGCCGGCAGCATGCCCGGCGGCCGGTCAGTTTCTACCTCATGTTGGCGATTATTGTGGTGCTGCTGCTTGGCCTGCAGATGGCGCACTACCGCCACGACGCCATGCGATTTGCGCTAGTCCTTTCCGCCATGTTTATCTTCTTTTTCGTGGTGTTGTGGCGGGCAGCAATCGAGTTTTTCGAGATTCTCCGGCGCGGGTACCGCGAAGAACAGGAACTCTACCGCCGCACGCTGGGCAATCCCGAGTTCGCCGAGGAACTGGGGAAACGGGTTGCGGAACGCCCCGAGGAAGACCCTGCCGGTGACGAACCAGCGCGTTCCACGCATGATTAGGCCGCCTGCCCGCATTCTGGCGTTCGTGCCCAACTGGCTGGGCGACGTGGCCATGTGCACACCGGCTCTCCGCGCATTGACCCTGCGGTTCCCGGACGCCGCCTTGTTCGCCGTGGGCCAGACGGGGGCCTGTCAACTCTTGGAAGGTCTTCCGTGGTTGCACGGCACGATTGCGTTACCCGCACGGGCGGGCCTGGGCGCGATGGCGGCGCTCCGCCGAGACGTGCGGGATCCCGCTTCTACCCTTGCGGTAGTGTTTCCCCATTCGTTTCGTGCGGCGCTGGCGGCGCGCGTCTCAGGCGCCAAAACGCGGCTCGGCTATGCTCGCAATGTCCGGTCATGGCTGTTGACGCACAAAGCGTTGCCGTATCGCGAGAATGGCGTCATCACCCCCGTATATATGGCGACGGAATATCTTGATCTTGTCAAAGCAGTGGGATGCGAGAACGACGGCGAAGGCCTCGAGTTGGCCGCCGACCCCGCCATTGTCGCGCGTCTCCGCCCGAAGCTCGAGGGGGACGGCCCGCTCATCGCGATTGCGCCGGGGGCGGCGTTTGGCCCGAGCAAACGCTGGCCCGCCGAGCGGTATGCCGCCGTTATGGACGCGCTACATGAACGCATCGGCGCGCGACCGGTGCTGCTGACCGGCCCAGGCGAAGAAGACACCCGCGAAGCGGTCCTGGCCGCGGTGAAGCATCCACCCATCCAAGTGGACGACGGCACACCCACGATCGATGTGCTGAAAGCCGCGATCGCCCAGGCCGACATGCTGATCGGCAACGACAGCGGGCCGCGTCACATCGCGATTGCGTTCAAGAAACCGGTAATCTGCATCATGGGGCCAACATCGCCGCGTTATTCCGAAGGGCCGTACGAGACCGGCGAGGTGCTGCGCATGGAGGTGGACTGCGGTCCTTGCCAGAAACCGGAGTGTACAACCGATTTCCGCTGTATGACGCGCATTGCGCCGGAGATGGTCGTCGAGGCTGCGCTGCGCCACTTAACGGTCTAAGCCGGGAGGCCATCGAGGAGCCGCAACAGATACGCCCCGTATTCGTTCTTCTGCATGGGTTCGGCCAGAGCGCGCAACTCGTCGGCGCCGATAAATCCCGCGCGGTAGGCAATTTCTTCGATGCAGGCAATGCGCAGTCCCTGCCGTTCTTGCACGGTCTGCACGAAATTCGTGGCTTGCACGAGCGACTCGTGGGTCCCGGTATCGAGCCACGCGAATCCCCGGCCCAGCAGCTCGACGCGCAACTGGCCCCGTGTGAGATAGGCCAGGTTCACGTCGGTGATCTCGAGTTCACCCCGCGCCGAAGGGGTCAGGCCGCGGGCAATCTCGATGACCTGGTTGTCATAGAAATAGAGCCCCGGTACGGCATAGTGCGACTTGGGTTTGGCAGGCTTCTCCTCGATGCTGAGCACGTTGCCCGCGTCATCGAACTCGACCACGCCATAACGCTCGGGGTCGCGCACCGGATAGCCGAAAATAAGTCCGCCTTGATGCAGCGCGGCCCCGCGCCGGACCGCTTCGACCAGGTTGTGGCCGTAGAAGATGTTGTCGCCCAGAATCATCGCGACCGCATCGTCTCCGATGAATTCGGCGCCAAGAACAAAGGCCTGGGCAAGTCCTGCGGGACGTGGCTGCACCGTATAGGAAAACGACAGGCCCATCTGCGACCCGTCGCCAAGCAGCCGCTTGAACACCGGCGTGTCTTCCGGGGTCGAGATGATCAGGATCTCGCGGATGCCTGCCAGCATCAGCACCGACAGCGGATAGTAGATCATGGGCTTGTCGTAGACGGGCAGCAGCTGTTTGCTGACGGCCCGCGTAATCGGATACAGGCGCGTTCCCGACCCGCCCGCGAGGATGATCCCCTTCATCGCGTTCTCCATTTCCCCCTGCAGAAATCGCGGCCCATTACAGATGATGCGCGCTCAGATGATCCTTGAGATGAGTGAATGCTGAGTCCACATCATCGTACAGGTGAAACAGATTGAGGTCTTCGGGACTGATGACCCCCCAGCGGACCATGGCGTCGAAATCAACGACTTCGTTCCAGAAGTCGGTGCCGTAGAGAATCACGGAACGGTTGTTGGCCGCCTTGCCCGTCTGCAGGAGCGTAACGAGTTCGAAGAATTCGTCGCAGGTGCCGAAACCGCCTGGAAAAACCACAATCGCGCGCGAAAGGTGCACAAACCAGAATTTCCGGATGAAGAAATAGTGAAACTCGAAGGCAAGTTCCGGCGACTGGTAGGGGTTCGGGAATTGCTCGTGCGGCAGGCTGATGTTCAGGCCGATGGATTCGCCGCCCGCGCGTTTGGCGCCGCGGTTGGCCGCCTCCATAATCCCCGGGCCGCCCCCCGAACACACCACGAACCGGTCTTCCGGCTGGGGCAGCGTCAACGACCATTTCGTGAGCCGTTCGGCCAGGGCCGCCGCATCTTCGTAATATCGCGACATATTGTGGGCGTGTTGCGCCAGGATATACTCGCGCTGAAGGGTGTCGAGGTCGCCGTCGGCGTGCTCGATGGCGGTCTTGGCTTTGGCAAGCCGCTCGGACGCTTCCGGCGCGGGCAGGGTGCGCGCCGAACCGAAGAACACCACCGTATGATGGATGTTGAGCCGCTTGAGCCGCGCCTGCGGTTCGAGAAACTCGCACATCACGCGAATCGTGCGCGCGTCGGGGCTGTTCAGAAACGCCAGATTCTTGTACGCCTTCTGAGGCCGCACCAATCCTTCCGGTCCAATCTTTTCATTTGCCATAATCGGTTTCCTGTCTGTTGCCGTATGACACTCTTGTACACATTTTTGCGTGCTGTCGCAAGTCGCTGGCGATCCGCCTGACCGGTAAACCGGGAAACACCGGTCTTAAGAGCGTTGTCTGGATGTAAAGGCGGTGGTATGCTGAGGTCATGGCGCATGTTCACCGTTTTTATGTGGAACCCGAGGCTGCCGAAGAGACGGTTGCCGTACTCGAGGGTGCGGAGGCGCATCATGCGCTGCATGTGGTGCGCGTACAGCCCGGGGACGCTGTGGTTCTGTTTGACGGCCAGGGCCGCGAACTCGAGGGCCGCGTAGCCAGCGCCACCCGCCACGACCTGAGTGTCGAGATTACCCGTGAGCGCAGCGTCCAACCCGAGACGCACACCCTCACGCTCATTCAAGCCGCCCTGCACCGGGAAAAATCGGTCGAGGACCTGATCCGGCGCTGCACCGAGCTTGGCGTGGCCGGTTTCGTGTTTTTCGCCTCCGAACGTTCCGAGCGCCCGCCGAGAATGACTGAAAAATGGCGCCGTTGGGCCATCGAGTCGTGTAAGCAATGCGGCCGGTTGTGGCTGCCGGGGTTCCACATCGCTTCGAGCCTCGAGGCAGCCCTCGAGGGGCAATGGTCGGCTCTCCTGACCGCGACAGCCTCCGCTCCACCTGTGCCCATTCGCAGCGCCGCTGCCGGCAACCGCGTAGCGCTTGCGGTGGGTCCCGAGGGCGACTTCGCGTCCGGCGAACTCGAGATGATGCTGGCGCGTGGAGCACTGCCCATTTCGCTGGGACCCATGACCTTCCGATCCGAGGTGGCGGCTACGATTGCCAGCGCCCTGGTCCTCTATGAACTGGGCTTTCTCGGGCCGGTGGCGCCGTAAGCGCGGGGCGCATGCCTCGCTCAACGGCTCTTGGCTTCGAGATAGGCGTGAATGGCGCGGGCGAGGTCGTGGCCAAACCGCCGCGCCGTGTCCGGGGTAACGGGTGTGCCGCCCGCGTTGGCATAGGGGATCTCGAGGGTCGCGGCGGCCGGTTCGCCCGGGAAACTGGCCAGCCACTGCGAACACGTGCCCGAGCTGGTGTTCCAGCCCACGCCATAAGGCATATCATGACGCGGTGAATACACAATAGGACCCGTCTGGATGGATTCCAGCACGGCGGAAAGTTCCTGTGCGCGCGTCCAGACGTCCGCGTTCGGGCCGCCCACGAAGAAGACCTGTTCGTTGTCGCCTGGTCCGCCTGAACCGCCGCGAATCCACGGGCAATGCA
>SLSB01000526.1 GCA_007130675.1 Candidatus Hydrogenedentota bacterium
CTCGCTCATGGTTTCCTCATGGCGTCAAATGTGGCACAGCCGCCCTAGGCTGTGCGCCCTAGTAGGGGCGGGTTTGAAACCCGCCCCTACGAAGACATCCCCGGTTTCTGCAAATCCGCCACCATCGACGAGATCCGGCAACACGGTTACGTGCTGACCCCGGGCCGGTACGTCGGCGCCGCCGAGATCGAAGACGACGGCATCCCATTCGAGGAAAAAATGTCCGAACTATCCGCCACCCTCTACGAACAGTTCGCCGAATCCGACCAGCTCGAAGCCGCCATCAAAAGGAATCTGGAGGTCTTGGGCTATGGCGAGTGAGTGGTCTCGTACAACTGTCGGTTCCTTTTGTCCTTTTTCGTACGGGAAAGGGCTTCCAGAAAAAAAGCGCAAGCCGAATGGCAGCTTCAAAGTTTACGGATCAAATGGCCCTGTTGGTACGCACGACCAACCTTTGGTCGACCAGCCTGGGATTGTTATAGGGCGCAAAGGCACTGTGGGAGCTGTACATTTCGCATCAGAACCATTTTGGCCGATTGATACAACCTTCTACGTGGTAAGTACCTCCGACCGGCATCTGAGATACACCTATTACCTACTTAAATCTGTTGGCCTCGAAAATATGAATGCCGACAGTGCGGTTCCTGGGCTAAATCGGGACGCAGCCCACGCAAGGCAAATACTTGTACCCCCATTCGAAGAACAACGCGCCATCGCCCATATCCTCGGGTCTTTGGACGACAAGATCGAATTGAACCGGCGGATGAACGAGACGCTGGAGGCCATGGCCCGCGCCATTTTCAAATCGTGGTTCGTGGATTTCCTGCCTGTGCGGGCGAAACAACGTGCCCGCACGCAGACAGGCGAGCCGGTGCACGCCCGTAGGGGCGAATCACGATTCGCCCTGAATTTGCCGCCCGAAATCCTCGACCTCTTCCCCGACAGTTTCCAAGACTCCGAGCTCGGCCCCATTCCAAAAGGGTGGGAGGTCTTGCCTCTATCCGAAGTTGTGAACATTATTGGCGGAGGGACTCCAAAAACAAAAGTGAAAGAGTACTGGGGTGGCGATATCCCATGGTTCTCAGTTGTAGATGCGCCCACTGAAACAGACGTATTCGTTATTGATACAGAGAAGCACATTACAAAGCTTGGGGCAAACAAATCATCGACCAAAGTGCTGCGTAAAGGGACAACGATAATTAGCGCACGAGGGACGGTTGGGAAGTGTGCCCTTGTTGGACGTCCAATGGCTATGAATCAATCTTGCTACGGTATCCAAGGCAAGAAAGGAGAAAGCGATTATTTCGTTTATTTCACTATCAGAAGGCAAGTTTCGGATCTGCAGAGAAGTGGGCATGGATCAGTGTTTAATACGATTACACGGGACACCTTCAGAACCATCCAAATAGCATGCCCTCCAACGAATCTTACCACTTCATACGAGGAAATTGTTCATCCATTGATGGAACTGGTTTTAGCAAATCTATATGAGAACGCGTCCCTCACCACCCTCCGCGACACCCTTCTTCCCAAGCTGATTTCCGGCGAGTTGCGCGTGCCTGCGGCGGCGCTCGAGGGGCTTGCGGCGCAGGCAGGGGTTCCGGATGCCGAGGGATTGGTTGAACCTGCCAGTGCCGGCACGGCAGACAGGGAGGCCGGGGTATGAGGAAAGGCGATGGAGGGGCGAATGATCATACGCCCCGCGACCGAAACCGCCGGTCGATTCGGTTGCAGGGGTACGATTATTCACAGGCCGGTGCGTATTTCGTGACCATCTGCACGCAAAACCGGGAATGTTTGTTTGGCGGTGTGATGGACGGGGAAATGGGAAGCATTCTTTCCGAAGTCTCGCGAGTCTTCGAGCGAGCATTTCGGAAAGAAGCCGTTGAACAAACCGCTTCGTCGGTTACCTATGGGGTTTTGTTGGCTGGCGGGATGTTGGTTTTGGGAAAAAGTGGGGTCCGGTTTTTGGGAGAGGCAACACCGTGAAGTTCAATCGGGGGGTGAATGGACCTGGAAAAAGGCGCGGAACGCATGGCCGCGCGAGACTTTTGCTGGATAGGACGGAATGAGCGCGCATCGCTCAGGGAGAGCGAGAAAGCGAAACGGATAAGATCACGGGCGTTGTTTGTCATGGAGGAGGTCCCGGGGGCCCGTGGGAAGGGGGAAGTCGAACCGGCTCAACCGTGCCGATGCATGCCAGGCGCCCTTGGTGGCACTTGGGACACAACAGCGGGTCGACCCCGGTCAGGCTAATGAGGAGTGCAGCCCAGTCCTGCTTTTGCGGAACCGGGACATCCGTGGAACCCCTGGCGCTCAGCAGACGCCGGCAGAGCGCGAGCTTTGGGGTTCTGTGGCAATGGGCCATGAATCCGTAATAGCGGATTCGCGTGAAGCGATCGGGCAGAACGTGCAGCAGGAAGCGACGGATGAATTCGTGGGCTTCGAGTGTCAAGAACCCTTGCGTGCCGTTGTGGCTGTAATCGCGCCACGTAAACGTAACGCAGCCATTTTCCAGGCTCACAATCCGGTTGTTGGAGATGGCGATTCGGTGGGTGTAACGGGCAAGGTAGTCCAAAACCTTCTCCGGGCCCGCGAACGGCGGCTTGGCGTACACCACCCACTCGCTCTTGCGGCAGGATTGCATGAGCCTTTCGAATGCTGTGGGTTCGTTGAGATGCGCGGCCGTGCCGTGAAAGCGGATCCGTCCAGCAGCAAAGTCCTGTGTGAGCCTGTCGAGAAACAGCCTGCGAAACAGACGAGACAGAACCCGAACGGAAAACAAGAACCCGCTCCTGCAGGAGATCCACGCCGTGCTGTCCCGGCTCAATCCTCCCCCTGGAACCACACAGTGGATGTGGGGATGGTACATAAGGTTTTGTCCCCACGTGTGAAGGATCGCCAGGAAGCCCAGTTCGGCGCCGAGGTGCTTGGGATCGCCCCCGATTCTCAGGAGTGTCTGCGAAACCGCCTGAAACAAACGGTCATACACCACCGCCTTGTTCTGCAGCGCCACGGGGCCCAGGCCATCCGGCAGGGTGAAGACAACGTGATAATACTCGACGGGGAGCAATTCGGCGCGGCGCGCTTCGCGCCATTGGGCCGTGGCCATGCTCTGGCACTTGGGACAGTGCCGGTTCCGGCACGAATTGTAAGCAATGACCCGATGGCCGCATTGGTCGCACGCATGGATATGGCCTCCCAGCGCGCCTGTGCGGCATCGTTCGATCGCCCCCAACACCCGCACCTGCTCCGGGGCCAGGGCGGCGCCATGCTTGCGCCGATACTCCCCGCCATGCAGGCGCAGAATATCGGCTACCTCCAGCCGAGGCCTGCTCACCGTCGGGCCTGCGATCTAAAGCCCGGGAAGCGAATCGAGGGGGCTCGGGGTTTGGTGAATGCGTTCGAGGCTGATGTGCGTGTAACAAGCGGTGGAATGCGGAGTCCCGTGCCCCAGAATGGCCTGGATGGTGCGCAGATCCACCCCCGATTCCAAGAGATGGGTCGCGAAACTGTGACGCAATATGTGCGGGGTCACCCGTTTTTCAAATCCCAGCGCCAAGGCCGCTTCGGTGCATGCCTGCCGCACCGCGTCCGCGCTGATAGGGCTGTGCTTTCTTTCGCCGGGGAACAGCCAGTGCGTCGGGCGCTCCGTTTTCCAGTATTCTCGCAAGGCGGCAAGCAGTCTTGGGGAGAGCATCACGTAGCGATCCTTGCGGCCTTTGCCCTGCTCCACAAAAATCATCATGCGCTTGCTGTCGATGTCCGAGACCTTGAGACGGGTGACCTCGCCGATCCGTATGCCCGTGGCGTAGGCCGTCATGAGAATGGTCCGGTACTTCACATTGTCTATGGCGTGGAAGAACTGGACCACCTCCTCGCGGCTCAGCACGCGAGGAAGCCGCTTTTCGCGCTTGGCGTGGGGAATCCGCCTGAAGTCCCAATCCCGTTCAAGGGTCACGCGATACAGGAACCGGAGGGCGCACACCGCAACGTTGGAATAGGCCACCGAAACCCCCTTCTCCTCGATCAGATAGACCAGGTAGGAACGAATCTCCTCCAAGCCCAGCAACTCCGGCGACTTGCCAAAATGCTTGGCAAACGCCGCAACGTGGCTGATGTAGCGGTCGCGGGTGGTCGCCGCCAGATTGCGGATCTTCATGTCCTGGTTCATGCGTTGACGAAGCGTGCTCATGGCTCTTCTCCTCGGTTAAAGATCCCGGCTCCCATAGCCAGGATGAACCAAGAAGAATACCCAGCAACGGCGGCGCCCGCGAGAAACCCCCGCATAAGCGGCCACCTCAGGAACGGCCAGCAGACAACACAAACGACCGGCTGAAGACCTTCACTCGACGCGTTCCCTGTACCGCGAAGCGGTTTAGTTCAAAAGATCTTTTTGTGGGGCAGCCGACTTTTTTTGAAAAAGTGCGAGCAGAATTTTGAGGTTTTTCTCATGATTCAATTCGGGCGCACCCCAAAAATCGCCCATTTTCGCCTTCGTTTTTAGGCGGCCCGGCGGCCATCAGATTAGGAAATTGTGACAGCCGCTCAAAAATACATGTCGCTGTCTCAAGAAAATCGGCGCCATATTCCCGAATCAGTGAAAAGCACGCGGCCCCGGGGATCAGTTAGGGGTGATACTCCGAATGCCGCAATCCGTATTTCGCCGTACTTCGACGCGGGACATTTCCGATTTGCATGTGATATAAGAGTGCGATAAGGTGAAGGACCTTGAATGCGGTTCCTAGGAAAGGAAAACTCCCATGCCGGGGAAGCAGGCAAATTGCCAAGATTTGGTGAAGGAAGTTTGATGGCAGCTTGGGATAAGCCAAGGGGATCTGGCCCGCGAGTTGGGAGTTAGTTTTCGCGACGGTTAATGGGTGGCAAAACAGAAAAGTGACGCCATCAATACTGGCGAAAGCTCAGTTTGAGCATTCTGCAGCCAAATGGTCGCGCCTGGCGAAACGCAAGAAGAGTGTGGCTAAGGTGCGGGCGATTAGAAGGCCTAAGATGAGCACAACGCCCAGCTTTGGCGTTAATCAAGACTCGCTCAAACGAGTGCCTCTCGGAGAGGGGGACTAGATGAACATCTTCGAGACTCATAGGAAGATCGTCGATGATTACGCGACCTACATCCGGAGTTTCCTCAAGATCTCTGACCCTGAAATTCTCTCCGTAGTCCAGAAGGAACTCAACAAAGGGAAGCTGTGGCCAGAACCATTACTTCAGTTCAATCCGTCCTATGAGAGCCAGGGGGACTGCTGCGACCTAGCCGCTTCGGGTGTCTTACATCCGGATATGATAGACGTTTTTGGGGAGTACAGTCTTTACCGACATCAGGTCGACGCAATCCGGCTCGGTTGTTCACACAAAGACTTCATAGTAACTTCTGGCACAGGTTCCGGCAAATCGCTCACCTACATCGGCTCGATCTTCCACCACCTTCTCTGCAATCCAACCATCGATGGTGTTGCAGCGGTAATCGTCTATCCAATGAATGCCCTCATCAACTCTCAAACAGAGGAGTTCGGGCGGTACAAACAGAACTATGAAGACACGACGGGGAAGCCCTTCCCAATAAGTTTCGGTCAGTACACCGGACAAGAAAAGGAGGACATCCGCGCGAGACTGCGCGAGGAGCCCCCCCAAATTCTTCTGACAAACTACATGATGTTGGAACTCCTCCTGACGCGTTTCCGCGAGAGGTCCATACGTGACGGTATCTACCAGAATCTGCGTTTCCTCGTGTTCGACGAACTTCATACGTACAGAGGACGCCAAGGCGCTGACGTCGCAATGCTGATCCGGCGAATCCGGTCCCGCTGCGCTCGACCCATTGTATGCATTGGCACTTCCGCGACGATGGTCTCGGTCGGTACTGCGACCGAACAGCGCGTTACCGTGGCCAAGGTTGCATCCAGACTCTTCGGGAAGCCCTTCTCCGCAGACCAAGTGATCAACGAAACGCTTGCGCGTTCGCTTGCCTACAATGGAAGCGTACCCACTGGCCGGCAACTCGCAGACGCCATCAACCGAGGAGTACGAGTTGAGGACAGCGTAGATGTCCTGAGATCGCACCCCGCGGCTATATGGCTGGAGAATCGAGTCGCTCTTGATGAGTCAGACGGTATCCTTCTCCGAGGCAATCCGCAACGCGTTTCGGAAATCATCGCCGCTCTTTCTGAGGAGTCGGGTCTACCCCAGGACACCTGTTCCAGCTTTCTGGCCGACTTGCTCGAGTGGATAAGTGCAGCCAACGAGCGACTTCAAGAAAGGGGTGAACGTTACACCCTTCTACCCTTCAAGTTGCATCAGTTCATCTCCCAGACCGGATCTGTCTACACGACTTTGGACCAAGAGGACCGGTTCATCACGCTGGAACCTGGCGTCTTCAAACAAGACGAAGAGAACAAGAAGCCTATCTTCCCGAACGTCTTCAGTCGGGCTACCGGCCACGCCTTCATTTGCGTGACATGGTTTAAGAATCGCCTGGAGCCAAGAGAATTCCGAGACTCAGGGGCCGAAGACACTGTTGTCAGAGACGGATACCTGATCATCGGCGACGACATTTGGGACCCGGCGTTGGATTGCGAGTACCTACCTGAGTCCTGGCTGCGGCGAACGAAGGCGGGTCTTGTTCCAGACAGCAAGAAGAAGGCTTCTTTCCCCGTCAAGCTACACTTCGACGAGTTCGGGAATTGCTCCGAGACGGAGCCCCTCAAATGGACTGGCTGGTTTATGGAAGCGCCGTTGCTTTTCGATCCGACCGGCGGAGTCTTTTTCGACACGAAGACGAACGAGGGGACCAAACTGACGAAGCTTGGGAGCGAGGGCAGGAGCACCTCAACGACGATAACCGCCTTCTCGATTCTGAATCATCTGGATGCTGCCGGCTTCCATCAAGAGGATCAGAAGCTTCTCAGTTTCACAGACAACCGTCAAGATGCCGCACTACAGGCTGGGCATTTCAATGACTTCGTTCAAGTGGTGCGCCTTAGAGCGGGAATCCGCAAGGCGCTTGAGACCTCCCCGACTCATTCCTTGACGTACGCCAACCTTGGGGAGGCTGTCTTCCGAGCCCTGGATCTGCCTTTCCTGGAGTATGCCAACCGGAAAGAAGACTCAATTCTTGCAGCGCTTCGGCGCAAGTACGATCAGTGCCTGCAGGATTACCTTGTCTATCGCGCTTTGGCGGATCTGCGGAGAAGCTGGCGGATCATTCTGCCCAATCTCGAGCAGTGTGCTCTTCTCGCCATCGAATACGAGGACCTCGATGAGATTGTGGCAGAAGACGCGTTCTGGCGTCACACGCCGATTGTGGGCGACCTTGACCCAGGCGAACGGCGGGAATTTATCGCCAATATCCTCGACTTCTTCCGGCTGGAATATGCTGTCTGTAGCGAGAACTACCTTACCCACTCCAAGATAAAGGAAAGCGAGAAACGGTTCCGTGAAATGCTGCGTGTCCCTTGGACGCTGGACCGTAACGAAGAACTGCGCGAACCGTGCTACATCAGGTACGATCCACTGCACAGACAGGCCAAGATTCCCTCGAAGAGTATGGGCCCGGCCAGCGCACTCGGGAAGTACATCAAGTTGTTTGTCCGCCAGAGAGGAATGGATGTCGACCTCAAGGGCGATAACTATCGGCATTTCTTGCTTGAATTGATGGACAGATTTGAACAGGCGGATTATCTCAAGTCTCAGACCGCTCGCAACCGCGACAACGAGGAAGTGCCCACCTATCAGCTCCGACTCGAAAAGATCATTTGGACACTTGGCGACCGCCAGACCGTCAAGGCTGACGTCATCAAGCGGCGCTCATATAAAGACCAGAAGCCTGTCCCGAACATGTTTTTCCAATCGCTGTATTCACGCGACTTCTCCACAGCGAAGCGCTTATTAGGAGAAGACCATACGGGGCAGTTGGGCACGGATATGCGTATTGAACGTGAAGAGCTTTTTCGCAAGGGCGACATAAGTGCGCTGTTCTGTTCTCCCACCATGGAGTTGGGCATCGACATCCGGAACCTCAGTGTGGTCCACATGCGCAATGCTCCTCCGAATCCGGCCAATTATGCCCAACGCTCGGGCCGGGCGGGAAGAAGTGGCCAAGCGGCCATGGTTTTCACGTATTGCAGCAGCTATGCGCCGCATGATCGTCATTACTTCAATGAACAGACAGCCCTTGTCGCAGGCGCAGTGATGGCCCCGCGGCTTGATCTCTGCAATCGGGAGTTGCTCACGTCGCATCTAAACGCGGTTGCAGTCTCCGAGATTGGGCTACCTGCCCTCGATGAGGCAGGGGGAATGCGGCCATCAATCATGCGGCTCGTGACCGAAGATAACGACAAACTTCCTCTTTCTTCAGAGGTCCGGGCCGGATTGGAGATTCTCCCAGCGACTTTCAACAGCCTCAAGGCAACATTTACAAGAGTGTGCAAGGATTTCGAAGATGAACTCCGGGCTAAGGGGGCTTCCTGGTATTCAGACCAATGGGCTGAACTCAACCTTTCGAAGTTATCCGATCATCTTGACCTTTCGCTTGGACGCTGGCGTAGTCTCTACCGTTCTGCCCGCACCATTCTCACACAGGCCACACAGAAGATAGAGAGCGGAACACTCAACCTGCGCAGCGACGAATATAGAAAACACAAACGAAACCAAGACCAGGCCACAAGGCAGCTGGACCTACTCCGTAATGAGCTTCAGGGGAGTTCCACTGAGCTTTCCGAATTCTATCCCTATCGCTACCTAGCCTCGGAAGGATTCCTCCCCGGCTACAACTTCACGCGATTGCCAATTCGAGTCTTCTTGCCGACAAGCGATTCGTCGGGCGAGTTCGTGTCGCGCCCACGCTCCATTGCGCTGAGGGAATTTGGCCCTCAG
>SLSB01000403.1 GCA_007130675.1 Candidatus Hydrogenedentota bacterium
GAGGCTTCGGTGGCGTGAAAGTAATTGACGGTAATGCCGAGTTCCTGAGCCCTGCGGACTTCCTCGGCCAGATTATCGTCGGCCCTGTGGTGAACCTGCAGAAACTCGGCGCCGGCTTCGTACGTGGCGTCGACGTATTTTGCCAGTCCGCTGCGGCGCACGCTCATGTTGCAGATCATGATTTCGGGCACGACGCTTCGGGCCTCTTCAGCCTGCTCGAGGGTGCAGGCTAGAAAACACTGGTCCAGACGGCCCATCTCCTTGATTACCTTGGCCGCCTTGGCTGCGACGCCGGGGGCGTTCTTGAGGTGCACATTGCAGAGGATATGCTCAGGGATTACCTCGAGCGTTTCCTGCAGGGTGGGGATTCGGGTTCCCGCGAACTCGGGGTCAAACCAACTGCCCGCATCCAGTTCCCGCAGCTCTTCAAAGGTGAGATCAACGACGTTTCCCGTCCCGTCGGTGGTCCGGTCGACGGTGTTATCATGGATGATGACGGGTACGCCGTCCTTGCTGAGCAAAACGTCGAACTCGATCATGTGCGCGCCCTTTGCAACCGCTGACGTAAACGCGGGCAAGGTGTTCTCGGGAAAGTTCTTCAGATCGCCTCGGTGGGCGCACGCGCCGAGTGGCTGCGCAGCGCCTGCGGCGGCGGCAATCACCAGTGTCAGGATGGTATATGTCATGGCAGCCTCCTCGTAGATTCTATTGTATTGGCACGGGGTCGCCCTCGGCATTTTCGTAAAGCTGGCCGGGTCGCATCACCTCTGTGCGGGCTTCATGAAAGATCCGCTGGATCGCCGTCAGGGTTCGCGGAGAAAATCCGTTCACTTTCCGCAGGTTCTCATACATCATCCAACGATCGTCCCACTCGCCGGTCACGATCAGCGCGTTGCGATCGCGCTCGCGCCGGGTCGTAGCTTGTTTGTATTCCCGGCTGCGGAGAATATACAGATGGCCATTGCGGCGTTCCCATGCAAACCCTCTGTCGAGCAACTGGTTCACCAGTTCGCTGCGCGACACGCGTGCAGTGATGGACTGGCGAATGGCCGGAGTGTCCACTTTTAGATCCGGTTTGTCGGTCAGTTCGGGTACCCGGCCCTCTTGCACGGCTTGCTCGATCTGGAGCACCGTTGCTTTGAGCGTTTCAACGGGCAACTCCTCATAAGCAGGTTTCATGCGGGTAAATGCCGGTACAAAGGTCTGGCATCCCGCAAGAAAAATGATGACCATAAACAATGCGGTGTTTTTCACGTTTTGTCTCCTAAAGCATCAGCCACCACAACGCAGTCCTTGCCGTTTCGCTTCGCCTCGTAGAGAGCCACATCGGCTCGAGCGACCAGCGCGTCGCACGTGTCCATCGTATCCAAATCCAACACCGCCACGCCAATACTGACGGTGATGTGCGTGTCTGGAGGCATGCCCGGGTAGTCGTGAGAGCGCAAGACCTCGAGGATACGCTGGGCCTGTGACCGCGCTCCTTCGATACTGGTCTGCGGCATGATCACCACGAATTCCTCGCCGCCGTACCGCGCGCATATGTCCGTCTTGCGGATGACTCCGTTGGTTTGCACTGCGATCTCGCGGAGAACCGAGTCACCCTGCAAATGACCATAAGTGTCGTTGACAGTCTTGAAATCGTCAAGATCAAAGAGCAAGCACGCCAACGGAAGATTGTAACGCTTGCTGCGCTGATATTCTTCCTGAAGACGGGCATGAAAATGCCGGCGGTTATACAGGCCGGTGAGCGCGTCGGTCACGGCCAGGCGCTCGAGGCGTTCGTTCGCCCGCTGGATGCGCTCGAACAGTTGCGCGCGCTCGAGGGCGTTTCCGGCAGCCTCCGCCACAATCTCGCAGAACCCGATTTCGCGAAGGGTAAACGCCCGGCGGCGGCGCGTTACACGCAAGAATAGTGAGCCGACATTGGGATCGAAAAGCACAATCGGAATGACCATGAGCACGCGAATGCCGGCAGCGGCGAGCTGCTTGGCATACTGCCGGGTCAAGTGGTGCCGGGATACGTCGTTCACGACGACCTTCTGGCGCGTGTCCATGGCATGCAGAAGCTCAGGGTACTTATGAAGATCGATGACAAGGTCGGATATGGTTTCGTCTTCGTGCGAGGCCTGCACGCGCCCCTTCTTTTCGCCCCCCCACACTTGGACGATCGAACAGCGGTCCGTGTCAATAATACGTGCGATTTGTTCGACGAAGACAAACAAGACATCGTGGGCGCGGCGCTTCGAGGAGATCGCCTTGAGAATCTCGAGTACCGAGAACAGGTCGTGGCGGTCCATCGCGATATCTTGTTGACGGGCGGCAAATTGTGTGGCCATTGCGGCCATGAGGTGCGTAGCCAGCATCAGTGAGATATCGCTGGGGCTTGGCGATGCGGCGGCTTTGGGCAGTTCCGAGCCGCCCAGTTCGAGGGCTCGGGCAAGCTCGCGCAGCACGGTCTCGACGCGTTTGCGGCTGCAGGTCCAACCGCCCCGGAACAGGGCGCCCGCGGTATTGCTGGTCACGACGCCTATCTGCGCGAAACTCACCGAGGGCGAAAGCATGACGACAAACCGGTCGCTGGCCGCATCTTCGGGGCGATTGATGGGGTGGACCTGGGTGACATCGCCCCATGTCTCGGGCAATGACCCGGCACATGCGACCAATCCGGCCTTTTGTGCCACGCCCGCCAGTTGAGGAATTGCTTCTGCGGTCAGGGCGTCGACCAACAACACGGTCTTCTGGTCGGCGTGAGGCGCGCCTATACGGGCAGCTTCTGCGCCCAGCGCCAGGAACAGGCCGTGGTCATCGATGGGAACGAACTGCCCTTCCCCGGAGCTTGCCGGAGCGGTTCCCTCTATTTCATCCCAAAGCGCTTCCATGTATCTCCTGGCAATACTCAGGTATTGGTGTAATTGCCTCTCCCCCAAATTCTAAAGGGCTGGTTCGGGCACATGTCCGCCCGATTGCGGCATTATTCGGATTCTGTGCGGTCAAAGTCAAAAACGTCGTTTTCTTCGTTGCGCTGGACAGGGAGCGCGCCTCGTCAAGAGACGCACCTAGAGGCCTAGATCACGCGGGTCCAGAACTTCCACGACCTCGACCGGTGTGGACCGCACCACAAGATCGTAAAGTTCTTCCGCGTCGGGGTTAAACATGCGGGCACATCCACTCGAGGAATGCTTCCCGATGGTTTCGGGTGCAATCGTGCCGTGAATTCCTAAATCCGAGGGGAGTTCTTCACGCTCGGGAACCATCGGCATCCAGCGTGTTCCCAATTCGTTGTCGGGATGGCCCGGAGGAATCGGGCCGTGGTTGGGCTTGAACCACGTGGGATCCACCTGTTTGTTGCCAATACGAAACTCCCCGAGTGTGGTCTCGTGGCCCGGCCGACCCAGCCCAACCGGATACCGTTTGAACAGGCCGTCGCCATCCAGCAGGAAAAGCCTGCACGTGGACCGTTCGATGATAATCCTGAAATCTTTCGGGGTGTACTTAAGGCGGTCGCCGATGTTCAGGGTGGATTCTTGGGTTAGCCCGTTGGCGCGCATAAGGAGACCCTGCGTCGTATTGAGTTTCATGCCGATTCGGGTCAGGTTGTCTCCGCGTTCGACAACATAGACCTCGCTTTCCGGCGTAGGTCTGCGATCAAAGATAAGCTCGGTGTTCAGCCGGCCCAATCCATCTGCGGCTTCATCCCACTCAGGGGTATTCCACTCGGCATCGCGGACGGCCTGACGATAGTATCCGCGGGCTCTTTCGAGGTCGCCCTCGCGCTCGACCGCGCGGGCCAATCCGCACAGCGCGGGGGCACGCATCTCCGGTGTAGCGTTTTGCTCGAGCGCGGTGTAGATCACCAGAGCATCTTCCAATCTGCCTTGTCTTTCGAGCGTCTGTGCATAGGCCAGCTCAGCCTTTGTGTTCAAGGGACTATCGGGGTACATGTCGACCGCTTGTTTGAGATAGGCCAGGCTTCTTTCGCCATGGCCATCTTGCTCTTCGACGCGGGCAAGCAAGAGAAGGGCTTGGGGAGTGAGCGCGGTGTTATCGACCTTCTCAACGATAGGCAACAATCTTGCGCGGGCTTCAGCCCAGTCAGCCGCCTCGAACGCTTCCTCGGCGCGCACAAGTTCCGAGGGCGCCGCGGCCTCGATAGCGCCCCCGACATAATCTTCTCTAAACCACCGGGCGGCGCGGTGGACCCCGACCCCCACTACAAGCAGCAGACATATGGCCAGGATGATTTTGGTCAAGCTGATATCGTCTTTTCGCTTTCGCACGCTCATGTTCTTGTGTTTGTTCCCTTTCGCTGTACTGCTCCCACGTTTACTCTACGAAACATTTAGATTCGGGAAGCCGAGACTCGTGACAGGTCCATCAGGATTTCGGTAACGGATTGGTAGCGGCGTTCGGGACGCCGGCGCAACATTTTGAGAATAATGTGGTCAATTTGCTTTGGTATCTTCGGATTGCGTTTCGAAGGCACCTCAAACTTGTACCTGCTGCTTCGAATCTGCCGCATGATCTCGCGGGCATCCTGCCCATCGCAGGGATGTTTACTCGTGAAAAGCTCGTACAGCGTAATGCCGAGAGAAAAGATGTCGGAACGAGCGTCAAGATTTCTTTTGGCAAGCTGCTCCGGAGACATGTACCTTCGGGTACCGCCCCCTTCCTTCATCCAACGGGTGCGCCAGCTTGCATTGGACTTCGAGAGGCCGAAGTCTACGATTTTGACCGCCCGCAGGTCACGCGAGAACAGGAAGTTCTCGGGTTTGATGTCGCGGTGCACAATACCTTTTTGGTGCAGAAAATCGAGCCCGTGGCACAGACGAATGGTCAAATCGATCATCTGCGTGATGGTCAGGTCGCGGTCCTTGATGTGTTTGCGCAGATTATGCCCATCCACAAACTCCATCACCAGGCATCGACGGATATTGCCATTCAAGTCTTCCTGTTCGACGACCTCCTTGTGCATACGAACGACGCTGGGATGTTCGAGCGAGGCGGCTATCAATACCTCGCGCCCGAGGTAATCCTGCTTGCGCCGTTTCTTATCCAGATCGTACCGCCGATCGAGCACTTTGATGGCGACAGTCTGATCGCGTTTACGATCGATTGCTTTGTAGACGGTTCCCATACCGCCGCTTCCAATGGGTGCGATTATCTCGTAGGGCCCCACGTGAGTCAGTTCGAGAACCGAGGAGTCTTGTTCTTCTTCGGAGAGTTCCTCGCGTTCTTCAAAGTCCAGGGGCTCTTCTCTTCTTCGTGCAAACAGTTTCATCTGAGCAAGATACTAATTTTCGGGTTATCCCTTTGGTCGTTCCATTTCGCTTCTAGTATACAACATATGGTGTCAAAAGTTGCATCTTTTCGCTGGGCCTTTTCACTGGGTCCCGAATCGCCGATTCAGCACTGCTGAAGTTGGGGTCGAGCCCCTCGTGCGCTCTGGCAGTCAGATTTCAGCGCCAACGGCGCGAAACTATAGTAGCCCGGGGCCAGGAACGCGCTTGCGCGTGACGCCGCCCCGGGATCAAGAGTTCTCACCCCCCTCTCTTAGCGCTGAAGGCGCGACCCATATCATGACGAATCCGCAGCGGAATAGAGACCTCTCGGAAAATGATGGAAACATCGGCAGACTTGCACGACGGCGAAGTGGCTCAGCGTCCAGCGTGTGCCGGGCTTTCAGCCCGGGCATTGTGGGGGAGGCCGGTTCCCCAGCCCTTCGGACTGGGCTTGGTATGTTGCCGCGCCTTCGGCGCTCCGGAGGGGACAGTTGTTCAGCCTCCGGTATCTACCCTTATCTCACCTCCTCGGTGTCTGAACCCGCAAACCTGCGCCAGACAACCGAGGGGCTTATGCTACCTTGCCTGAGGTTAGCCGGCGATGCGGGCTGGGTGGTTACTGCTTCCACTCGGATCTACCCGCCGGGACGGGTGTTTGTTCGAGGATGTCGTGAAGCACATTGTACGTCGTGACCCGCCGCAGCCTGCTCTCGGGATTGAGTATGAGGCGGTGCTCGATCACGGGGTGTGCAAGGGATTTGATATCGTCGGGAATGACGTACCCGCGGCCTTCGATGGCCGCCATCGCCTGGGCGGCCCGAAACAACGCCATCGACGCGCGGGGACTGGCCCCAAGGGTCAGATGCGAAGACTGCCGGGTGGCCGCGACAAGGCGCAGCAGGTATTCGCGCACCTTCTCGTGGACAAAGACTTCGCGGACCCCTTTCTGCATGCGGGTGAGGGTTTTGGCGTCCGCAACCGCATCGAGGGTATCGAGCGGGTGTTTGAGGCGGGTTTCCTCGAGCATCTTCGCTTCCACCACCATACTCGGATATCCCATGGACAACTTGAGCATGAATCGGTCAAGCTGCGCTTCGGGGAGCGGGAAAGTGCCTTCATGTTCGACGGGATTCTGCGTTGCGAAGACAATGAACGGGTGGGCCATACGATGGGATTGTCCGTCAATTGAGACCTGGCCTTCGGCCATGGCCTCGAGCAGGGCCGACTGGGTGCGGGGCGTCGCGCGATTGATTTCATCGGCGACCACCATCTGGGCAAAGATGGGCCCCGGCCGGAACTCGAATTCGCGCGTCTTCTGATTGAAAATCGAGACCCCAGTGACGTCGGAGGGCAGCAGATCGGGCGTGCATTGAATACGGCGGAACGAGCAACCGCTGGATACGGCCAGACTGCGCACCAGAACGGTCTTGGCGACGCCCGGCACGTCCTCGAGCAGGACGTGACCGCCCGCAAGCACCGCCGCCAGTGCCGCCTTAACCACTTGGGTCTTGCCGAACACCACGGTTTCGGTGTTCGTCACGATCTTCTTGACTGTGTCTCTGAATTCCCCCATGTCCGGGACCTCATTTGTATGCCGCTGGTCTGCTCATAATGTCTCAGGGATTATGGCCGTTCGCGCGCGGACCGATCATTTCATGCCCTTGCCAGGCAAACGTTCTTCGGTTCTATCCGTGGCGGGCGGTGGTTCGGTGGAAAGACCGGCGATTTCGGACCACTCCTCCTCACTCAGGGCGATATCCACACAACCGAGGGTGTCCTCGAGTTGTTCCGGGTTTCGCGCGCCAATAATGGCCGAGGTCACCGCAGGGTGCGACATCACCCATGCGGTGGCCAACGCCGCAGGCGATTGCCCCCGGTCATTGGCGTACGCCACAAAGCGTTTGGCCACATCGACATACGCAGGGTCGGCGTAACGCGCTTTATACATTTCGTTCTCATCGAGACGGCCTTTTTCGCCCCGGCTGTACTTTCCGGTAAGCAGCCCCGCCGCGAGGGGGTTATAGGGACACACTGCCAGGCCTTCCGAGGCGGCCATCGGCAGGAGCTCGACCTCGGCCTGACGCTTCACGAGATTGTACATGGGCTGCATGCAGATGATGGGCGCAAAACCACCCGATTTGGCCGTCGCCACTGCTTTCATGACCTGCCATGCGGCAAAGTTCGAGACCCCGCAGTAGTGGACCTTGCCTTTTTCGACAAGTGTGGTGAGAGCCGATAAGGTTTCTTCGAGCGGCGTCTGCGAATCCCAGTGGTGAAGGTACAGAACATCCAGCCAATCCGTTCCGAGACGCGCAAGACTCTTGTCGACTTCCATGAGGATGTGCCGGCGTGAGCTGCCGCGGTCATTCGGGCCGTCACCTGTGGGAAAATGAACCTTCGAAGCCAGAATCACCGCGTTTCGCCGATTCCTGAGCCATTTTCCGACAATCTGCTCGGTCCGCCCTTTATTGTAGATATTGGCAGTATCGAAAAAGCAGATGCCCGCATCGAAAGCTTGGTCCATGAGAGCAAGCGCGGCGGCCTCATCCGCTTCTTTTCCAAAAGTCCCGGTCCCCAGACAGACAGGTGGCACACGAATGCCGGTCTTACCGAAAGCGACATAGTCCATAGCAGACTGTTCTCCCCTCGAAATGCTTCACGGGCTCATACTACCAATTCGGGACGCAGATGGGTAGTGGAAAGAGTTTTTTGGATTTTCAGGAGGGCAAGGCACCGCTCAGGAAAGCGTCACGTGGGGCAATACCGCCCGCCACGAGTCTCCGTCGGGCACGGCGAAACCCAGCTGCCTGCCCTTTCGCTCGTGGCATTCGACCATGAAGCCAGTCAAAGACTCGAAGTCTGAACCGTGAAACCAGTGGGAAAGCGTTATGGATTCGATGTGTTCAAGCGGGATCTCGAGCTGGCGGCCAAACAGGGGCACCAGAATAAGCCGGCCCGCGACGATCTCGGCCACGCCCGGCTGTTCGACGACGCCGGTCAGAATCAGACATGGCGAACACAAGACCGCCTGTTTGTTGCACTGATTCAGCAGCCGGCGCACGCGGTAGCGCACCGGACCGTACACGAAACCGAACCCACAGACCATCATCACCAAAAAAGCGAACACCACCCAGCCGGGCGGGCGTGTGCTCAGTATCGCCTCGGGCGCACTGTACATGAGCAGCAGAGGGGTGACGCACAGAAATGCGAACAGGCAGAGATATGCGACATGGGCAGTTGCCCCAGGTCTTTCAAACAAAGAGTTGAGCCGCCGTGCCATCGCGCCATCCTCCGCACTTGCTGCCCACGATGCCATTCTACTCCTTCGCAACCATTCTGTCACGAGTTTTATTGCGTCCAGGCTGGAAAAATACACGGTGCGTGCGCCAAAGCCCCTTTTAGACGGCGCGGAGGACGAAATGCGCCGCGATACGCCGACAGGGGCACACATGCGGCTGCAATGAACCATTGCGAGAAACTTCGGGAAATCTTTGCCCGCGAATCTGACCAGTTGCGCGGCATGGTCTCGGGGCGGATGGGTGTTGCCTAAAACGTGGACACAGTTCCCGAGACCGTTCTGCACGCCATC
>SLSB01000442.1 GCA_007130675.1 Candidatus Hydrogenedentota bacterium
CCGGTTCGTGCATGGCATAGACAACGAGGCCCTGCGGGAGAGGGCGCATAACGTGATCGAGGGTATGCGCGCGCGGCCGATGTTCGCGCTTCAGATGGCGTGCGTGCTGGTGGTGGGTCTGTCGCTCTTGGCGGGCATTGCGCGGTTCTTGCAGGAATACCTTGCGGGGACCATTGGGGCGAACATCTCGGTGACTCTTGGCCAGGAGATGTATGCCAACATCATGCATCTGTCGCTTGGATTCTTCGAGAAACACCCGACGGGCGAGCTGATCGCACGGTTCGCCAACGACATTTTTCAGGTGAACCGCGGGTTGGCGGGCGTATTTGTGAAACTCATGCGCGAGCCGATCAAGGCGTTGTTTTTTCTGGCGACCGCGCTTGCGATTGACCCGCTGATGACCCTCGTCGGGCTGTGTGTTCTGCCGCCCGTGGCCGCGGCCATCTACAAACTGGGCCGCAAGTTCAAGAAGAGTGTGCGGCGGTCGCTCCAGAAGGTAGCCTCGATGGCGATGGTGGCTTCGGAAACGTTTAACGGTATCGCGATCGTCAAGAGCTTCTGCATGGAAGCCTACGAAATCGCTCGCACCAACGCCGAATTTGCCAAGCTGCGGCAGTACCTCGTGAAGATGGTGAAAGTAGACGCGGCGGTCGGGCCGGTGGTGGAATTTGTTTTGATTCTGGGCATTGCGGCGCTGGTGCTAATCGCCGGGGCGCGGGTCATGAGCGAAGACATGAGCCGTGGCGAGGTGTTCGCACTGGTTTTTGCGTTCGGCCTCATGCTCGATCCTCTGCGAAAACTCTCGTCGGTCAACAACCAAATCCAAACCAGTGTGGCAAGCGCCGAACGGGTGTTCGAGTTTATTGATATGCAGCCCGACATCGTCGAGAAACCCGAAGCGCGAACCCTGCCTCGGCTGTCCGAGGCGATTCGTTTCGAGCGCGTGCATTTTGCCTATAAGCCCGGCGTGGAAGTCCTCGAAGCCATCGACCTCGAGGTCGCGAAGGGGGAAATGGTGGCCTTGGTCGGGTTCAGCGGGGCAGGCAAAAGCACGCTCGTCAAACTCCTGCCGCGGTTCTACGACGTCACCAGCGGCGCATTGACTATCGACGGTGTCGACGTGCGCGACGTGACCTTCGAGAGTCTGCGGGGACAGATCAGCATTGTGACGCAGGAGACGATTCTGTTTAACGAATCCGTGCGCGACAACATCGCCTTTGGACGGCAGGATTACACCGACGAACAGGTGCGGCAGGCCGCCGAGGCGGCGTATGCCGACGCGTTTATCAGCAACCTCCCCGAGGGATACGAGACGGTTATCGGTGAGAGCGGGGCGACGCTGTCGGGGGGGCAGCGGCAACGCCTGGCCATTGCGCGCGCCATCATCAAAGACCCTGCGATCCTTATCCTGGATGAGGCAACTTCGCACTTGGACTCGGAAAGCGAACAGGCGATTCAAAAGGCGCTGGCGGAGTTCGTGAAAGGCCGTACCACGATCGTGATTGCCCACCGTCTGGCCACCGTGCAGCGCGCGGACCGCATCGTGGTCATGGACCAAGGCAGAATCGTGGAAACGGGGACTCATCAGGAACTTCTTGCGCACGGGGGTATCTACCGGCGGTTGTACGAACAGCAGCTTCTGACCAATAGCGAGGACACGGTGTGAGCAGGCTCTTTTCCACCGTGGCGCTGGTGTTGGCGCTCTTCTGCGGCTGCGGAGGGGAGCCCGCGCCGACGGACACAGAGTTTCCGGCGGCAACCGCGCCCGACCCGGGGGACGCCGCCGAGAAAACTGAAACACGGCGCGTCACCACCGCGCGGGTTCGGGTGACCGATTTGCAGGGCCGCCCCCTGGCCAACATGCTGCCGATCGCCACTGATCGGCCCAACGCTTTTCAGGAACCCGCGGCGCAGGGCGAACTCACAGGCGCCGACGGCACGAGCGTGCTGTATTTGCCGCACGGGCAGCATCTGTATGTGCGTGCATGGGATCCCGCGTTGCGCGTGTTCCCGAACAATTTCTACGAGGTGTTGCCCGCATCGGGGAGCGAGACCGCGCCGATGACCGTCACGATGGCCGAGTGCGCGACGCTGGTGATGACGCTTCTTGATGGCGACCACTTGCCCGCCGCGAACGAGAATACCGGGCTGATGCTGTTCCACGATGTTTACGGTCCCTGGTGGCCCGCGGAAGCGGATACCGACGCGCAAGGCCGCGTGGTGTTCGAGCCGGTGCCTCCGGGCGAGTTCTCGCTCAAGATCATGGCGGTTTCGAGCGGCCAGCTCGAGCTTGGGACCGTGCGCCTGCGCCCCGGCGGCACCACGGACCTGGGCCCGGTTGTGCTGCAATAGACTTGGGAAAACCGCGACACAGCTTAGTGTGCACGATGCCGCGTCTACGTTGCCGCCTCAGGTTTCGAGGACGATGTCGTCGGGATCGATGACAGGTTTTCCTGCGTTGCAGAGGTCGCAGTTTTCGGGATCCCAGCTTTGCATGTCTATGCGGGCGAGGGGCTCGTAGGCGCAGTCGAATGTTGCTTCGCCCGCGCTGCGGTCGATGAGCACGGAGACCCCGGCGATGTCCGCCCCGCGGTCGCGGAGGTGCGCGATACTTTTCTTGACTGATCCGCCAGTCGTGGCGATGTCTTCGACGAGGAGGACGCGCTCGCCGGGTTCGAGACGGAAACCGCGCTTGAGGGCCATGCCGCCGTTTTCTTTTTCGGTGAATGCGGCGCGGCATCCGAGGTGGCGGGCGGTTTCGTAGGCGAGAATGATGCCGCCGGTAGCGGGGCCGACTACCAGGTCAATATGGGCGTCTTTGAAGCGTTGTGCGACAGCCGCGCAGAGGCGTTCGGCTATATCGGGATACTGGAGAACGCGCGCGGCTTGCAGAAACTGGCGGCCATGGCGGCCGCTGGCATAGAGAAAATGGCCTTCGAGCAAGGCGCCGGCTTTTCGAAACGCATCGAGTACTTCGTTTTCATTCATCCCTGCAACTCCTCCTGGATCAGACGCACGGCTTCGGGCGGGTTTTCGTGTTTCAGTATCGGGCGGACGACAACAATCATGTCTGCGCCAGCCTCGGCGGCTTCGCGCGGCGTCATGATGCGGGCCTGATCGTCTTTCGCGGCCCATTTCGGGCGGATTCCCGGGGTGACGATGAGGGGAGCGGGGCCGACGGCGTCGCGCACCATTGTAATTTCGCGCGGCGAGCACACAATGCCGTGCGCGCCCGCCTCGACGGCGATGTTCGCCAGCCGGGGCACGGCTTCGGCGGCGGTCTCGGGAATGCCGATCTCGTCGCGCAACATATCGTCGGTCAAACTTGTGAGTACCGTGACGGCGAGGAGGCGGGCCTCGGTCCCCTCGACGGCGTCGCGCGCAGCGGCGATCATGGCCTTGCCGCCGGATGCGTGCAGGGTGACCAGCCGCGCGCCGAGGTCCGCGGCGGCTTTCGATGCTTTCGCGACGGTGTTGGGAATGTCGTGGTACTTGAGATCAAGAAAGACGTTCTTCTTCTTGGCTTGCACCGCCTCGACAATGGCCGGGCCGCAACGGGTGAACAATTGCGCGCCGATCTTGAACCATTCGCAGCCCGCGGCGTTATCCACCGCGGCCAAGGCTTCCTCGCGCGTGTCCACATCGAGTCCGGTGATGAGTTCGGTTCGTCCTTTCATGATTCCCCCATGGTTACGCTTGCATCGCGCCGATGATCTGGTTTATGTCGGGTATGCCGTGGCGCTCGAGATAGTCCGCGAGACCTTGCACCACCCGGTACGCGGCGTCGGGTTGCCGGAACGACATCGAGCCGACGGATACGGCGGTCGCGCCGGCCAGCAAGAACTCGAGGGCGCTCGCGGCGTCGGTGATTCCTCCCGTGCCGATAATCGGAATGCGCAAGACACGCGCGGCGTCCCAGACCATTTTGACCGCGACGGGCCGAATGGCCGGGCCGCTTAATCCGCCCACGACGTTGGTCAGGCGCGGCCGGCGGGTCTCGGTGTTGATGGCCATGCCGAGCAGGGTATTGATAAGACACACGCCGTCTGCGCCTGCTTCTTCGGCTGCCAGCGCGGGTTCCTGAATGTTCATGACATTTGGCGTGAGCTTGATAAAAAGCGGCAGTTTGGTTGCGGCGCGGATGGCGCGCGTGTACTCGAGGATAGCCTCGCAACTCTGCGAAACGAGCACCGCGCCCGAGGCTGTGCGCGCGTCATGCACGTTCGGACACGAAAGATTGGCCTCGATGGCGTCGGCCGCTTCTTCGGATTCCAGGCGCTCGGCGAGCGTGGTGTATTCCTCGGGTGAATACCCGTAGATATTGGCGATAATTGTGGCCTTCTTCTTGCGCAAATAGGGGACTTTTTGGGACAAGAACCGTTCGAGTCCCACATTCTGGAGTCCGATGGCGTTGAGGAGTCCCGCGGGCGTTTCGACCAGCCGGGGAGGTTTGTTGCCGGCGCGGGGCTTGATCGAGATGCTCTTGGTGGTCACAGCGCCGAGCAGGGCCACGTCGAAATACTGGGCGAACTCCTCGCCATAGCCGAACGTGCCCGAGGCGACGGTCACGGGGTTCTTCATCTCGAGGCCGCCCATGTTGACGGCCAGTTTCGGAGTGTTAGAGGTCATAAGCCGTATTGTGCGCTTCCCAATCGATGGCGTCGGCGTCGAAAATCGGGCCGTCTACACAGACCCGCACCATCTTTTCGCCTTCCCTTTCTTCGGTTGCCTCGACGACGCACCCGAGGCACGCGCCGTCTCCACAGGCCATTTGCGCCTCGAGCGAGACGAGGCAATTTGCGCCTGCTTGCCCGGCCACGGCGGCGGTGGTTTCCATCATGATCATGGGGCCGCAGGCGTACACGCGTGTGTCTGGTCCGGGGTTCAAACGCTCGAGCATCTGTGCGGCGTAGGCCTTTTCGCCAACCGAGCCGTCGTCGGTAGCCAAATGGACCGCACAACCCAGCGCTTTGAACGTATCCTCGCACAGCAGGAGGTGCCTGGTTCGCGCGGCCAAGACCACCTCGGGCGGCCGTTTGCAAGCGGCGGCCAACGCCTTGGCGAGTGCGGGGAAGGTCGCCACGCCAATGCCGCCCGAAACGATGATGTGCCGTTCGAATCCGGGGTCAATGGGGAAGCCGTTGCCCAGCGGGCCTTGAATCGAACAGGTCTGGCCTACGACGCGCTGCGCGAGCAGGGCCGTCCCCTCGCCCTCGAGTTTATACAGAATGCAGAAGCTGTCTGCGTCGACCTCGGAAAAGCACATGGGTCGGCGCAGGAACGGATATAGACTCTCGGCCACCTCGACCATGCAGAACTGGCCTGGCTTCGCCGCGCTGGCAATCTCGGGCGAACGCAGGCACATGCGCCAGTGTCCGGGAGCAGTCTGGTCGTGCGCGATGATTTCACAGTCCTGGATGAAGCGCATCTTACGTCCTGCCGCGGTCCAGGGCGAGTTGGCTTCTCAGGTTGTTCAGGCTGAGGCGCACACGCTCGGCGAGCACCTCGCCGACTCCTTCGACTGCCACGAGTTCGTCTTTGGGTGCGCGCATGATTTGCTGGAGGCTGCCGAACCGCTCGACAAGGTTCTCGATGATTTGCGGGGTCAGGCGGCGCGTTTGTGAGAGTATCCGGTAGCCGCGTGCGGACAAGTAGGTGTCGACGCCGCGCAGATTGGCCCCGTAGCCGAGCGCCTGGCTGATGGCGCTCAACGAGAGAAGCTCATCCTGGGACAGGTCCTCGATGCGCTGCTGAATGTTATCTGCCGTTGCCGAAGGCTTCGCCTTGTAATAATCCTTGGTGACCAGGCGGCCTTCTTCGATGGGAATCGACAACTCACGCAACTGGAGTTCGATTAAGCGTCCCTCGGTGCCCAGCTCGAGGATGTACGGCTCGATTTCGCTGGCCATGCGGCGCGACATTTCGCAGCGTTGAATCACCTTGCACACATCGAAGATCGTGACCATATCTTCGAATTCGCGGGTGCTCAAATCGAGCATGGATAGATTGAGGCTGGTGATGTACTTTTCGAGGGTCTGGAGGGCCTGCCCGGCTTTGTTGAGCAACGTGGGAAGGCTGTCAAGGACATGCCGCGTGCTCTGCACATAGAGGGTGACGCTCGAGCGGCGCTCGGACACCGCGACCACGGCGCATTTGGCCTGTTTGGCCATACGCTCGGCGGCAATGTGGCGCGTGCCGGTTTCGTGCGAGGTAATCGCATTGCTGGGGGTCAGAAAACGGTTGGCATACATGATGGTCGAGCCATCTTCATTGAGAATGATCGCGCCGTCCATTTTCGAGAGTTCATAAAGCAGTTGGGGGGTGCATGCGGCATTCAACTCGACGCCGCCGTCGGAAAGCTCAGCAAGTTTCTTCGGGTCGCCGATACACAAGAGCGCGCCATGCCGACTCTGCAATATCATCGAGATTGCTTCCCGGATTTTGGTTCCGGGCGAGATCATCAAGAGCGCTTCGCGGTAAGCGATGGATTTTGACTTGCGTTTGGTCTTCGCCATTCCCTTCCTTCCTCAGGCTGTGTGCTTTATGCCCGTCTTCCCTATAATGACACGTCGACCCCCTACCGTTCCATAGCCATCTCGATAGCCTGGCCTACGCGGCCGACCGGCCAGACGGTCTCTCCGATATCTTCGGCATCCTGGGCGCAGTTCTTGGGCAGAATGCACGTGGTAAATCCGAATTTCGCGGCTTCGGCAACGCGCTGACGGACCATATCGACCCCGCGGACCTCTCCGGCAAGCCCGATCTCGCCGAACGCGGTCAACCGGGGCGCGACCGGGGCTTCCATGAAGCTCGACACCAGCGCGAGCGCGATGGCGAGGTCGGCGGCCGGTTCGTCCAAGCGCACACCGCCTGCAACGTTCACGAAGACGTCCCGATCGGCGAAATGCAGTCCCGCGCGCTTTTCGAGCACCGCGAGAATCAGCGAGACCCGGTTGGGGTTGACGCCCGTGACCGTCCGGCGGGGAGAGCCCAGATTCGAGTCGCACACAAGCGCCTGGACTTCGACGAGCAGCGGGCGCGTGCCTTCGATGCTGGGCAGCACCACCGAACCGCTGACGCCCTCGGGGCGTTCATTGAGAAACAGGGCGCTGGGATTGGGCACCTCCTGCAGACCCGTTTCGGTCATTTCGAATACGCCGATCTCGTTGGTCGAGCCGAAGCGGTTTTTTACGGCGCGCAGGATGCGCAGCGCCTGTTTGCCTTCGCCTTCGAAATACAGCACCGTATCGACAAGATGCTCGAGGGTGCGCGGTCCCGCAATCGAGCCCTCTTTGGTTACGTGGCCGATCAGGAAGATCGGGGTGCCGGATCTCTTGGCCAGACGAAGGAACTCGCTGGCGCAGTCGCGCACCTGGGTAATGCTGCCCGGCACGCCGGGGAGGTCGGCGGAATAGACGGACTGGATCGAATCCACCACCACGAGCCCGTAATCGCCTTCGGTAAGCTGCTTCTTGAGCTCGGTCAGCTCGGTTTCGGTGAGCAAGAGGAGGTCGTCCGAAAGGGTGCCGAGCCGTTGCGCCCGCAACCGGGTCTGGCTGAACGATTCTTCTCCCGAGATGTACAGGACCCGCTGTCCACGGCTGGCGAGGCCGTGCGAGATCTGAAGCATGATGGTCGATTTGCCAATGCCCGGGTCGCCCCCGACAAGAGTCAGCGAACCCGCCACGATGCCCCCGCCGAGCACGCGGTCGCATTCGTCTATCCCCGTGGAAACCCGCGGCGGTGCGGGCTGGTCTTCATCCGTGACGGGAATGGGCGCGGACTTCTGCCCGCCGCTAATCGAGCTGCGCACGTGTTTGCCGGGGATGGCAAGCGTCTCCTCGGCCACGGTGTTCCATTGCCCGCAATCGGTGCAGCGGCCGACCCAGCGCATGTAGGTCGCCCCGCAACGTTGGCACACGAATGTCGATTTGGTCTTGGCCACGACAAGTCCCCTGCGAACCCCAACAGGCTCGAGCCTTTCCGCGGCAAGAATACCAGAAGGACGATGCTTAATGAAATTGGGTTATGCGCGGGCCGCCGGACCGGCATGGGCGTGCCGAAGGCGTTGCGAGTCGATTATGACGCGCCCATTTCCATGATCTGTTCGACGATCGCAGGTCCCATCACTCCGATAAAAACGAGCACGATTATGACCCAATAAACCAACCTCAAAGCAAAGTAAATGATAAAATCCAAAAACCCCATGTCGTAGATTGAATACAAGATGAAGATGACAATAATTGTGCCAAAGGCCGGAATGATGCTGGCCGCAACGCTTGTCCCCCACGCCACCAGACTCACCATCAGGAGATTTTTGAGAAACTCGGCATACGGAAGCTTTCCTGTGAACATGAGCGTCAAGTACAGCGGCCACGGCGCCAAGAGAAAGCTTAGAAGTATCAGCAAAATGAATGCGGGGCGGATCTCGGGAAGATCGTTTTGCGGGGCGCGTTCAGGCGCAACGCCTGTCTCCATCTCGCTCAGCTCCGCACGGAGGTCGTTGGCGGAGATCGCGTAGTTTTCCGCCGAATAGATGGTGTTCTGTTGCGTATCTTGCACCACAACTGCAGGAACCCGGTCGATACCATGGCGCCGCATGGCAGGGTCATCTTCGGTAACAAGCACGCGGATGTTGATGAATTGCGACAGGGTTTGGTTGATTACGGGATCTTGGAATATGGTTTGTTCAATGCGGGCGGATTCCGGTCCGCCATCGTGAAAGAAGACACAGGCGGGGCGGTCGAAATCGCGGGCGACTCTCATGCCTTCGTCATAGTTGTAGTACCACTGGATGGGCTCCGGAGGCGGCGCGTCGACGGGTTCGGTGGGCGGTTCCGTGACTGCCGTATCTTCGATAGGCG
>SLSB01000135.1 GCA_007130675.1 Candidatus Hydrogenedentota bacterium
ACCCAGGCCGTTGGCCTGGTATGCTGCCGCGCCTTCAGCGCTCCAGAAGATATCCGTACATTTGCGGATGACATTTTCCCTATGCTGCTTGTGTCTTCCCGAACGGCAAGATCAACCAAGAACCACTTGAGCCAGGACGGTTCAGAATCAAGCGCTTGTCATACTGGAAAAGCGACGCAACATGAATCGGGTCGGCAAATCAAGCGGCGTTACGTGCGGATTTGGAGCAGGCGGGCGTGTGTGTCTGCCACGCGCTTGGCCTTTTCCTCGAGTAGCAAAAGACGCGTGTCCTCAGCGCCGGCGGCGCGGCCTGGAATAATCCGAGCCAAAGAAATGCGCGCGAGCGGATTTTGGCCTCCCAGCCGGTGGCGTGGTATGCTTTGGGGGATGGAGGAAATGCGATGTTAGGGCGAATTCTTGATGTTTTTAGTGGGAAGCCGGATGTCCCCGAGGTGGGCAAACAAGAGCGGCTCGAGTCGGCCACCTGTGTGCTGCTCCTCGAGGTTGCCGGTGCGGATAATGAGTTTTCGCCCGAGGAGTGCGAGCACATTATCAAGACCCTGCGCACACGATTTGCGCTATCCCAGGAGCAGGCCGAGGAGCTGATCGAGGCAGCGAACACGCGGCGTGCTCAGAGTTTCGATCTCTGGAAATTCACAAATGAGATCAACGAAACCTGCACCGTCGAGGAGAAGAAAGATATTCTCGCCGAGGTATGGCGGGTAATCTATGCGGATGGGGTGCTGAGCGCCCACGAAGACTATATCGCCCATAAGCTGGGCCGTTTGCTGAATTTGACCCACCCGGACCTCATCAACGCCAAAATGCAGGTGCTCGAGGAACTGCGCGGCCAGTAGCGCGACGCTGCGGCGTCGTGCATTCGCGCGGTGGTTATCGCCGTGTGCGCTCGCCTCTGCTGCCATCCCACGCTCCGGTCGCGCCAAAACGGTAGCGGTAGATTTCGCGCCCTGTTTCGCCCGTGCGGATGTTGGCGGACTCGGCTTCGGCTTCCGCGCGCGTGTTCTTGCGTGCGCTTTCGTACATCTCGTAGGTGTATTCAATATATCCGACGTAACCGCGGTCTTTGGTCGAGCCCCGCGCGGTCGCACTGGCCTCCAGGGGAATGGCGTTCTGGTAGACTTTGACGTTCTTGTAGTATTTGCCCCGCAAACCGCCTTCGTCCTGAAACTCGATCTCGCCGTGGCGGCCTTCGCGGTTCATGCGCCTCATCTCGGATTGCCCCACCGCGGCCAAGCGTTGCATCACGAGGTCCGAGGTTGCGACATAGCCCTCGGGTCTCTCGCCAATTCCAAAGTCGTACCTGACCTTATCGATCACGCTTCCCCCGTCGGTAGCGCAACCTGCTGCGACGCACATGAGAACCAACACCGGCAAATGCTTCACGCTTCATCTCCTCGCCCGATCGCTTTGGGGCACCATGCCGCATCTCAAAGGGCCAGTCAGTGTGTCCAATTCTATCGAGTTGCGCAGTCGCGGTCAACAAATCACAGAGGGTAAATGGCCGCCGGGCGGGACATTGGCCGACGCGTGCAGCGGCTTGCATACATGCGAGGTGTTCACGGGAAACATCGTTCATCTTCCCTGCCAATTTCTGTTTATTCCTTGCATTTTCCCCAAAAATGCCCCTAGAATGGCGGGCAAGTCAACTGTCATACATGCGGATGATACGAAACCCCACGATGAAGAGCCTTTCCAGACGTTTCCGGTTCCGATTGAGCAACGCCGATGCCAAGCGGCTTGAATGGCTGCGAAGCACGGGCGCCCAACGTTCGCGAAGCGGTGCAGCCAAGAATGCTGTGCGAGTATACATCTCCGCTCTCAACGCTCAGGCCGAGGGGTTTCGGTTGTGGTATGAGCATAGAGATTCGGGCATCCGGGACCCCTACACACCATGCTCGATCACTCCAGATGAGGGCGATCGCCGCCATTCCAACGGTTTTCTCGAATTGCGCCTTACCCCTCGGGAAGCACAGGATCTGGCGGCGCTCATGCGCCTGTGCCATGCTGAAAATGCTTCGGCGGCCGTGCGCGCGGCCCTCCGGTTTCTCGAAGATGTATCACGCCATCTTGCCGGGGGGAAGGGTCTTGTGGCGGTATCGCGCTCGGGCGAGTCTTTTCCCATCCTGGCGGCGGGAGACGGGTCATCTGACGAGTGGAGGGGGCCGCGCGCCGCCCAGCGGACGGGGGAGATGCCAAGTGAGCGGGAGCCGGCGGGAGACGGGTCTCCGGCGGACACTGGTTTTTCGTCGCTGCTGCCCAGTTCGCTGTGGGGCGAGATAGAAGAGCTGGCCGCACAAGAGCAATGCTCCCCGCACCTGCTGGTCGTGGACCTGGTGCGGCAGGGTGTGGCGGGCAGGCGCCGCGACTTCGCTGCGGGCCTGCACGATGTGTTTGCGCGCGAATCGGAGCAGGCGCAACCCGCGGGCGACTCCGCAAGCGAGCGTAGACATGCTGCGGCGCCTCCGGGAACCGCCGAAACGACGTGCAATGGCATACCCGCGACGCTGGCTCCGCCCAGTGTGCAGGAAGGGTGGGCTTTGGTCGTGGCGCAGGATTACGATGGCGCACCGACGGGGCAACTGGTAACCCCCGACACCGTGATTCCGCTGGACACAGACGAATTGGGCACTGACGGCGAGTAGTTCTGGGCGATGATTCGCATTGCGGCGCGTGCCGGTGTGCGGAGCGTTTGCGTCTCTCCCACCACAATCTGTTTGGAGAAAAAATGGCGCCCGTTTCGCAAACCTGGTCTGCGCATATCTCACCACCTCAGGACGCCTGAATTGGTGAGATATGGTGGCTATTGAATGAACTGAAGAAGGCTCGGCTGAATCGCGCGTGCGGCAGCCGACAGCGCCGCCTGGAAAGCGTTGTCCTGTGCATTGAGCTGCATAATGATTTCGACGAAGTCTGCGTCTACGGTGTCTGACAACTGAATCGCCAACTGAAGGTTGAAATCTTCAAATTCCTCGGTGCTTCGCTGGAGGCGGTTTTGGATGCTGCCGACCCTGGCCATAGCCGAGAGCAATTGCTCGCGCACGGTCTCCATTTCCGGCAGGCGCACGGAGCTGAGCGCCGCCGTGTCGCCCGCGCGCAGATTGTCGCGCACGTCAATCAGGGCCTGAAAGATGTCCTGGTTCGCCGAGAACACCTCGGAACCCGGCTCATTGTATTTCAGATTGAGAATGTCGGAAATTGCTACCCTCACCGCCTCGGCATTGCCCACATAGTTCACGGCGGTGATTTCGCCGTTGGCGTCGCGAACCGCCTCGTAAGGGGGAGCCCCGGTCCGCGTGCCGCCGAACACGTAGCGCCCATTACTCTCGTGATTGGCGGTGCTGAAGATACCCTCGAGAATTTGATTCACCTCGAGGGCGATGTTGTTCAACTGGCTTTGCGCGTTTGTGCCGTTGGCCCCCTGTACCGTCAGTTCCCATGCCCGGTTGAAATAGCCCAACACCGTCTCGATCGACGTATATGTTTCCGCCACGGGAGAGCTGATAAATGAGATATTGGCTTGGTATTGTTCATTCTTCTCGATGAGTGAACGTGTGTTAACGGCCCGGCGTGTGTTAATGGGGTCATCCGATGGGCGGTTTACCCGCCTGCCCGTTGCCAGCTTTTCCTGCAGCGCCAGGATCTGCCTCGACTGGAAGTTGATGTTGCGCAGCGAGCGGTCAATGAGAAGCTGTGTGGTTACGCGCATAGCGCCCATGAGCAGATTAACCCCTCTGATCTACCAGCGCGGAAGAAGCGCCAAGCGCGCCCGGCCGATCTCCGCCGGGTCCGTAGATGCCGGCTTTTCGGTCTTCCGAGGCCAACCCAAGACGAACGAACTGGTTTCCCGACAACTGCATGTGTTGACGAAGCTCGCGGGTGTATGCGCGCGTCACGGCCTGGGTGGTCTCGAGCGTTTCCTTGAGCCGGCGCTGGAAATGTTCGAGACGGCTTTTCCAGGGTTCCTGTACCGTTCCGATCAAGTCCGTTAAGGTCTCCTCTTCCTGGGGCAGTCCCAATTCATCGATGGCCTGGCGCAACATGCCGTGGCGTTCGGTTTCCGCCTCGAAGGTTTCTTGCAGAACCGATTCCAGCGCGCCGGTCCGGGCCTCGAGCGCCTCGACATCAAACGATCGGATGGCGTCGTGCTTGCTGCGGCAGATGGCGAGCACCGTTTCTTGCCGCACCAACTCTTCATCGAGCACATCGCAGAGTCTGTCTAGCAGCGTGTTCATCAGAAATACCTCACATCCAAAGCGTTTATCGGCAGACGGGGAGGATTACTTGACCGCTGTCTGTGGGTTTAGAACCGTGCCGGGGTTCGAGGCCGGTGACGGTTCCGTGTGATGCACGCGCTTGTAGATATCGTCGGCGCGCAATTGCGCCTCGAGCATCTGGGCAATACCCAGTTGCCCGCTTCGGGCTATCTCCGCGCTCAGAGCTTCGTCGAGCAAATCCTCGAAGTGTTCGCGCTGTGCACTGCGCGGGAAGATGCCGCCTTCGTGAAAGGTGCCACGCATCTCGCGCATAAGCAGGCGCGCGAAATACTGTTCAAGTTCCTCCAGGGCCATGCGCTGTTTCGCGGCATCCTGACCAAGCGGCGCCAGCTCGTAAAGGCGGGGGGCATCGAGAGGGTTTACATAAAGCATCACATAATCTCCACATCTGCGTCGAGAGCGCCCGCTTGGCGCAGTGCCTGAAAAATGCTGATCATGTCGCGCGGGGTGACTTTCAGCGCATTCAGAGCCATGGCCACGTCGCTGGCCGAAGTGCCCTGAACCGGCATCAGAAAACCGCTCTCCTGCGTGACTCGGAGATCAGTAATCTCGGTGACTACCGTTTCTCCTTCTGTAAACGGCGCGGGCTGGCTCACAATCGGCGTGGTGGCAACCTCGAGTGTCAGATTGCCGTGGGCCACCTGGCACGGCCGAATGATCACGTCGCCGCCGATGACCAATGTGCCGGTACGCTCGTTGATCACCACGCGGGCGGGAAAATCGGGTTCGACGGAGATGTTTTGCACATTGGCCATAAAGGCCACGAGATTATGCTGGCGGCTCGCGGGAATCCGCACATTGATGGCCCCGGGGCCGAGCGCGACGGCGATATCTTCCTGGAATTCGGCGTTGATAGCCTTTTGAATCTTGTTGGCGGTGATGAAATCCGGCCGTTTCAGCTGCAGGGTGACGCGTTCGCCGTCGGTAATGGTCGAGGGAATCTCACGCTCGATGGTTGCCCCCATGGGAATGCGCGCCACGGTCACGTGGTTCTGGGTAACGCCCGCACCGCCCGCCCCGGCTTGGAAACCGCCCACCGACAAGGGACCCTGCGCCACGGCATAGACCTCGTTGTCGATACCATACAGCAGGGTTTGCAGCAGGGTGCCGCCCTCGAGGCTGTCGCAGTCATATAGCGCATTTACGCGCACATCGATCCGGGTGCCCTGCTTTGCAAAGGGCGGGTACGACGCATCGACCACCACCACGGCGGTGTTGTCGGAGCGAAGCCCCCGGATCTGGTCCACGTCGATTTCCAGCCGTTCGAGGAGGCGTTGCTGGCGGCGGATGGCGTCTGCATTGCTGTCGCCGGTGCCCGCCAGTCCGACCACCAGGCCGACGCCGGTCAGGGCGTTTTCCTGAGCGCCTTGGATCGTGCACAGGTCTTTGATGCGGCTGGCATGCGCTGCCGTTGAAAGGAGCACCACGCCCACACACGCCCAAACGGCTATGATCATGCGACTTATGCGACAATACATGCGTTTACCCTCTAGAACGGCGAGAACCAGTCAAGAAAACGTGTCAAGAGGCCGCGCCGTTCGTTGTTCCACAACGGCCCTTTGCCTCTGAGCTCGACAACGGCGTTGGCGACCCTGTCGGACGGCACCGTGTTTTCCGGTGAAACGTCGCGTGAGCGCACGGTGCCCGTAATCATGACCGTCGAGTCCTCGCGATTGACAGTGACTTGCCTGCTTCCCATGATCTCGAGGTTCCCGTTGGCATGCACTTTCGTAACGGTACAGGCGATGGTGGTCGTGAGCGTGTTCGAGCGTTGCGTACTGCCGCGGCCCCTGTGCTCGTTCTCCACGTCGATGTTCCAATTCGGGAGACGCTCCGGGTTGATCAAGCCCAGCCCGTCGGGCCGTTCGGCCACGAGAAAAGTGTTCGAGCGAACGGGTGACTGGGCCGAGATCTCCGACTCCTTCTTGGTGTTGGTGTCAGATCGCGTTGATGCGTCAATGCTCTCGCGCACCAGCACAATGATGATATCGCCTTCGGAGAATTGCGCGCGTTTTTGCGACACTGCGGGGCCGCGGTCGGCCACGCGCCTCGAGAAAAGAGAATCCGCTGCGGCGGGCAAGGCCATCACTCCCGCGACAAACAGCACGAATAAGAGTCGTTTCACAATCCACCTCCCTGTCAGGTTACTGCACCACAATAACGCCGTCTTCACGAACAATGCCTTGGAACTCTTCTCTCGAGTCCGTCCTGCGGCAGATGAGCAGGTCCCCGGCCGCTGCGTTGCCCATGGCCACAGCACGATCGCGCACCACGAGCGAGCCCTTCTTCACCTCGACGGTAACCACCTGGTTGCGCCGGATAATGCGCCGGGGCATCGCATGGCGCGAGGTCAGGACGGTGTCGGGAAAGATGGTGCTGCGGGCCACCATGCCCACGAGTTCGGCGGGATCCCGGAAGTAACCGTTGCGCATGGTCGAGAGGGCCCGTTTCTCGAGCGTCAAGTCGTTTCGCGAAATGACCGAGCCCCGGGGAATGTCTTTGGCAGCCACGACGACATCGCCGTATGCCTGTACGTCGACCTTGCAGTAGAACGCGTCGCGCACTTCCCCGTCGACTATCGCTTCCCCGCGGATGGTTCCTTGCCCCAGGTAGCGGTACAGTGGGGAAGGGTTCCATTCCAGGGTCAGATCGCCTTCGGGCAGCATGAGGTTGTTTGGCGGAGGCGTTACGTCGATGGTGGCCTCGGTGCTGTCCCAGGGCATTTCGCTCTGAATAAACCGGCGCAGGTCTTCGGCGACCATTTCTCTGGACAGCTCGACATGCAGGGTTGTTGCATTGACGCTGTCGGCTCCGGCGATCTCGAATTCATGAGGTTCGTAGCCCGATGTGACCAGTCGCGAACGCAGCAGCGAGGCATGAATACGCCTCACATTGCCAGGAGGCGCGGCCGGCATAATCTCGAGTCCATACAAAGCGCCGGCATCGTCTCCCTCGATATCGGCAACGTCTCTGAGCGCCACTTGGGGCCCCCTGACATAGGCCTCTTCGCGGAGGGTGACCACAATGCTTGCGTGGGCTTGGGCGGCGGCCAACAGGCCTATAACCGTAACCAGGCACACGCCCCGCATGACTCGCAAATATGGAACTCGATGCTTCATAAAGGACTAGCCTCCCCGCCTATCGTTTGACGTTGTTTGCCGTTTGGAGCATTTCATCGGAGGTCTGCACGAGTTTTGAGCTGGCCTCATACGCGCGCTGTGCGATGATCAACTGGATGATCTCTTCCACCACTTGCACGTTCGAGTTCTCGAGAAACCCCTGTTCGATGAATCCGAGTCCATCTTCGCCCGGTTGCCCAAGGTTGGGCACGCCCGAAGCCTCGGTCTCGAGCAGCAAATTGCGCCCGAGGCGCGCATCGAGCCCTGCCGGGTTCAGGAACCGTGCCAATTGGATTTGCCCGACGTTTACTTCAGCGGCTTGCCCCGGAACTCTGACGGACACGGTGCCGTCCGAGTTAAACGTGATTTTTGAGTGGTCATCCGGGATGGTAATTCCCGGATTGAGCGGAAAACCATCGACCGTCTGGATGGTGCCGTCATTATTGAGCTTAAAGCTGCCGTCGCGGGTATAGGCGATTGTGCCATCGGGGAGGTCAATCTGAAAGAATCCGTCGCCCTCGATGACCAAATCCAGCTCGTTGCCTGTCTGGATCATGTTGCCCTGGGTAAAAAGCTTGGCGATGGATGCCGGGCGCACCCCGTGGCCCACCTGAATGCCCTCGGGAATGGTTGCGCCGGTGACGGTCTCGGTACCTGCGGGTTGCAACGTCTCGTAGAGCAGGTCCTGGAAATTTACACGGCTTTTCTTAAACCCCGTGGTGTTGACGTTGGCCAGATTGTGGGCGATGGTGTCGACATTCAGTTGCTGGGCGATCATCCCCGTGGCGGACGTAAATAATGCGCGGATCATCGAAACTCCTCCTCACCCTAGACCGGCATGGCCACTTCGTTTATGAGACGGCCCATCGTATCGTCGATGGCCGTGATCACTCGTTGGTTTGCCTCGTAGGCGCGCGCGCCGAGCATCATCTGCACCATTTCGGCGGGCACTTGCACATTCGATAACTCGATGGACTTATGCAAGACGCGCGTATTGGCGGCTGGTGCAGAGCGCTCGATAGCGTCTTCCGAGGCTTCGTAGAGATTGAACCCCACGCGGGTCAGCATGTGTGGGTCTTCGAACTCGACCACGCGAATCTGGGCAACAAACAACCCCTGGCTGAATACATTGCCTTCGTCATCGATCTTAATGCCACCCCCGCTGACATCAATGCCGCCCCCGGCAGCCGCTTGCACCTGATAGCCGTCGGCAGTGGTGAGCAGACCATCGGCGTCGATGGCCAGTTTGCCATTGCGGGTGAAGCGCTCGCCTTGCGGCGTTTCGATGCCAATGAAGCCCGGACCGTGAAGCGCGATATTCAGCGGGTCTTCGGTGCCGGTGATATTTCCGTTCTGCACGTCGGTAAACGTCTCGACGAGCCTCTGGCCGCCGCCGGGCGCGCGCTCGGCGTTAAGCCGGAAGGGATGCCGCATACGGTGCAGCAGAATATCGTTAAAGCCTTTGTGCACCGGCACGTGACGGCGGAATCCCGGCGTCGCGGCATTGGCGATGTTGTTGGCAATGACCTCGTGGCGGCGTTCCAAGCCGACCATTCCCGAAGCGGCCGAGTACAAGCCCTTAATCATCTTCCCTCTTCCCCTTACTGTTCCGTGGGCCCTTATCCCGTTGAACCCGTGTACCGCCGGGATGGCCTGGCACCGGCGTTTGGCAACAACTCGAAATCAGGAACGCTGTATGGGCACCGCTCCCAAATGCCAGGCCACCCGCAATGGGGCACACAGCGGCATTCACTGCCGCCAGCTGGTGGGAGCAAGGCATGTGCCAACGCATCTGGGGCGGACGTGCTCTCGCAAATGATTGATAATCCGTGTGTTAAGGCTGGGCTCGTGCGTTTTGCCGGGCAATTCGCGCAAGCAAATCTTGCCGGGAAGCGGCACATTCTGCAGGGCAGGCGGGGCGCACGACGTTGGCTACCCTCAACCCCCAAAGGTAGTTCAAGGAGGCTTAGGCCGTGTTCTTGGGCAGAAATCCGAATGAGGTTTGCCTTACGCGGTGGGCGAGTCCCGTCACACTCAGGGCATTTGCTGAACCCGACGATAACACGATGGGGATGTTCGAAACTGCCTTGGAGGACACGCAAGATCGTTTTGCGTGAGGCTCACATGCTTGCCCATAAGAAGCCGTGACGCATCCGGGTTAGATGCGGCTGCGCCCGATGTCCGACATGCGTATCCGCAGTTCGTCGCAGCTCTCGAAACGCTTCTCGGGATCCTTGTTCATCATGCGTATGATAATGTCGCCGAGGTCTCTGGGGCACCGCGAGTTCACCTCGGACGGATGGTCGGGCATCACATTGACATGGCACTCGTACAATCGCTGGAGGTTATCCACCGGAAACGGTACTCTCCCCGTGAACATCAGAAAGAAAGTTGCGCCCAGCGAGTAAATGTCGCTTTTTGAGGTCGCCCGCTCGCCTCGGATAATCTCGGGCGAAACATACATGGGCGTTACCTGCTCCTTGAGGCCGGAGTCGAGCAAGGTAAACAGTTTTTCGCGCGCCAGCGAGTAGTCCGTCAATTTGGCGATGCCTTTTCGGGTAAACAAGATATTGGCGGGCTTGACGTCATGGTGAATGAAGCCCCGATCGTGAATATATTGCAACCCGTTGCACACTTGTGCAACTACGACCATGCGCTCTTGCAGGTTCCAGGGGCGGTTGTCGATGTACCATCGCAAATCCGGGCCGTCGACATACTCTTGCACCAGGCAGTGGCCCTCATTGCCTGAGATAAATTCAAAAATTCTGACCACATTGTTATGGTCGAATCTCTTGAACTGTTTCACACTCTTCGAAAGCTCGCGAACATGTGAGCTATTGCGGAAGAAGTTGGCGTGAAACAGTTTGACCGCGACAATGCTTCCGGACTTGGTATCCGCGGCGCGGTACACCGTGCCTGTCCCTCCACGGCCAAGCAGCAGGTCGATTCGAAAGTGATAGAGCTTGTGTCTATCTGGCGGTTCGTGACGTAAAGCCATCTAACTTCCACCCGAATTATTTAGCAAGTCCCAGATCAATTTCGGGGGCGTCGCCCCACAGGCCGTCCAAGTCATAATACTCCCGGGTCTCTTCGCGAAAAACGTGTACAACAATACTGCCATAGTCGATGAGAATCCACCCGACACCAGGGCGGCCTTCGGAACGCTTTGGCGAAACGCCGACCTGTTTCATTCCCGCAAGAATCGAATTATAGATTGCTTTTACCTGGGGTTCGCTCGATGCGCTGCACACAACGAACACGTCGGCCATGATGGTCAGGCCGCGCAAGTCGTAGGCCTTGATGTCCATGGCTTTATGTTTCGCGGCAAGCTCCGCGATGCGCAGCACGTTGGGAAGATAATCCGGTTCGGTTGATTTGGATTTGCGCACAAGTTTCGCCAATGGCTGAAATACTCCCGATTATTTGTTTAACGCTTTGAGTAAGATTTCATTGACCATCTTCGGGTTGGCTTTTCCCTTGGTGGCTTTCATCACCTGGCCGACGAGAAAGCCCATCGCCTTCTGCTTGCCGTTGCGGAAATCTTCGGCGGGTCCTGGATTATCCGCTACTACGGCGGCTACGATTTCAACCAGCTCGCTTTCGTCGCTGATCTGCACAAGTCCGCGCGCCTCGACAATGGTCTTGGCTCCCTGGCCGGAATCGAACATTTCGAGTAACACGTCCTTGGCAATCTTGCCACTGATTGTACCATCATCGATCATGCGAATCATGGCGGCGAGTTCGGCGCTGGCCACCTTGCAGGTTTCGATGGGTAGCCCGGTCTTCGTGAGCAGGGCCTGCAGGTCGCCCATAATCCAGTTTGCAGCGGGCTTTGGTTTTGCTCCGGCCTGCACCGTAGCCTCGAAATAGTCTGCCATGGCGCGCGAAGCGGTCAGGACTTCGGCGTCGTAGGGCGACAGCGCGTACTGCTCTTGGAAACGCGCCCACCGTGCCAGAGGCAGCTCGGGAAGCGATTTGCGGATGGTGTTTTCCCAATCCTCATCGACTGCCAGGGGCACCAAGTCGGGCTCGGGGAAATAGCGGTAGTCGTGGGCGGATTCCTTGCTTCGCTGGGATACCGTGACGCCGCGATCGGCGTCCCATCCGCGGGTTTCCTGGGTGACCGTTCCGCCTTCGTCCAGAATACGCCGCTGGCGGGCAATCTCATATTCAATGGCTTTGTGGACGCCGCTGAACGAGGCCACGTTTTTGACCTCGGTCTTGACGCCGAAGTCAGGCGCGCCCTTTGGGCGGATGCTTACGTTGGCTTCTGCGCGCAGCGAGCCTTCTTCCATATTGCAGTCGCTGACTTCGATGTATTGAAGTACGCGTTTCAGCGCCGTGAGGTAAGCAAACGCCTCATCCGCACTCGTGATGTCGGGTTCGGTCACGATCTCGAGTAACGGGACGCCGCTGCGGTTGAAATCCACACCGCTGTCATTGCCGGCCAGGGTATGGACATTCCGGGCGGTATCTTCCTCGAGGTGTGCCCGGGTAATGCCGATGCGCTTTGTTGTGTCATTGACGGGGACCTCGATCCATCCGTCGTGGCACAGAGGCAGGTCGTATTGGCTGATCTGGTAATTTTTGGCGAGGTCGGGGTAGAAATAGTTTTTGCGGTCCATTTTCGACCAGCGCGAAATGGTGCAATTCAGCGCCAGGCCGGCCGCCACCGAGAACTCGACGGCTTTCTTGTTCATGACCGGCAACACGCCCGGCATCCCGAGGCATATCGGGCACACATTGGTGTTCGGCGGGGCGTGGAACTGGGTGCTGCAACCGCAGAACGCCTTTGATGCGGTATTCAGTTCCACATGGACTTCCATCCCGATGACAGCTTCGTATTCCATCTCGTCCGATTCCTAGCCGGCGCAAAGCGCCCGTTGTCTACGCGATGTGTGGAATGTCGACATCGACATCGCGGTGTTGTTCGTATGCATGACCGACGTGCAGAACGGTCTCCTCGTCGAATGGTTTGCCGAGAATTTGCAACCCCACTGGCAGGCCCGATTCGGTAAATCCGCATGGCATGCTCATGCCGGGAATGCTGGCGAGGTTGACCGAGATTGTGTAGATATCGCTCAGGTACATCTCGAGCGGGTCGGCCGTCTTTTCGTCCAGTTTAAACGCGGGGGTCGGGGAGGTAGGCGTCAGAATCACGTCGCACTGCTCGAATGCCTTCTGAAAATCCTGCCGGATAAGTGTGCGCACCTTCTGTGCCTTCAGATAGTACGCGTCGTAATAGCCGCTCGATAAGACGTAGGTGCCCAGCATGATGCGCCGCTGCACCTCCGGCCCGAACCCTTGGGTCTTCGAGTTCACATACATCTCTCGCATGTCCTTGATGTCGGGCGAGCGGTAGCCGTAGCGCACCCCGTCGAAACGCGCCAGATTGGCGCTGGCTTCCGCCGTGCAGATGACGTAGTAGACGGCGACCGCGTAATCCGTATGCGGAAGCGATACCTCGACGACCTTGGCGCCGAGGCCTTTGATTACCTCGATGGCTGCCTCGACGCGGGCGCGCACGTCGCCGCCGAGGGCGTCGGTATAGTATTCCTTGGGCAGTCCGATGGTAATGTTCGAAAGGTCAGTGCGCAACGGCTGAGTAAAATCCGGGACCTCGATATCCGAGGAGGTTGAATCGCGCGGGTCTCTTCCGCACAAAACGTTGAGCGCGAGTGCGGTGTCCTGCATATTGCGTGTAAAGGGGCCGACCTGGTCGAGTGAGGAAGCAAACGCCACCAATCCATATCGGGAAACTCGCCCGTATGTGGGTTTCAGGCCGACGCAGCCGCAACAGGCTGCCGGCTGCCGGATCGAGCCGCCGGTGTCGCTGCCCAGCGCGATCGCGCATTCGCCCGCGGCAACCGCCGCCGCCGAACCGCCGCTCGAACCTCCGGGCACACATTCGAGATTCCAGGGATTACGCGTGACCTGGACCGCCGAGTTCTCGGTGCTCGAGCCCATGGCGAACTCATCCATGTTGAGTTTTCCAAGAAAGACCGCTCCGGCCGCATGCAGTTTCTCGACGACCGTTGCGTCAAACGGACTCTGGTAGCCCTTCAACATTTTCGAGCAGCACGTGGTTGTGCCGGTTTTTGTGCAGAACACGTCTTTGAGGCCGATAGGCACACCTGCGAGCGGCCCCGCTTCTTCCCCATTCTTCAATCTCGCATCGACCCTGCTGGCCTGTTCGCGAGCGTGGTCTTCCCAGACGTCTACATAGGCCTGGACTTTGCCGTCCACGGCTTTGATGCGGTCAAGAAAACTCTCAGTGATCTCGAGGGCACTGGCTTCGCCGTTGTGCACGGCGTCGCGCAACGCATAGGCGGTCAGCTTGTACCATTCACGGCTCATACATTACTCCCGGCAAGTGGGTCCGCACGCGGCAACCCCTGGGCTGCATTATTGTTCCAAGATCCTGGGCACGAGAAAATACTCGCCATCGGTCCTCGGGGCGTTGCGGAGCGCGTCCCCGCGCTCCAAGGAAGGTTGGATCTCGTCGTCACGATATACGTTAATCATCTCTTGAGCATACATCATGGGCTCGATGTTATCGGTATCCAGCTCGTTCAGCTTGTCCATATAAGCCAGGATGTCGCCCATCTCGCCAGCCAAGCGCTCTTTCGTAGCGTCATCCAACTCCAACTGGGCCAATCCAGTGACATATTCGACGTCTTCTCTTGTAATCTTTGCCACGACTGTCATCCCCATGAATGTTGCACATCTTAAAACTACAACAAGGAACGATCGTATCACACGGGGCCGTGCGGATTCCACGAAATGAGGGATTTGATAAACGCATTGGCATTTTCTTGCGTTACGTTTTCTTGCGGAGTATACTTCAATTGTGCCTTCTTTCACGAAATCGGGTGAAGGAGGTGAGAAAGGCGGAGGGACGAAGTTGCACTGTTCCTCTAAGTTGTTGTAGGCTCTAATCCTACCGCGCGGCTTCATGAAAGTATGTATTGCGCGCGCGAGGGCTGTCTCATAGCCTTGTAAGGCGAATGCGGGAGCCGCACGATGTTGCCGCTGCGCCGAAAATTCGCAGTCCCGCAGAGCTGCAATAACAATCACACGAGCAGAGGAAGGCGAATGCTTGGAAATCTCCTGATTGCCGCGCTCATCATGGCGGGGCTTGGCATAACGTTGTCGGTGGTTCTGGCCATAGCGAACAAGAATCTTTTCGTGTTCGAGGATCCGCGGATAGACGAAGTGGAAGCCATGCTTCCCGCGACAAACTGCGGGGCATGCGGTCATGCGGGCTGCCGGGCGTTTGCCGAGGCGCTTGTCGAAGGCAAGGCATCTCCGGCACAGTGCACGGTGAATAGTCCTGAAATGCTTGAGAGCATTGCGGCGTACCTCGGTGTGGAAGCGGGCACTCGTGAGCGGCGGGTGGCGCGGCTTGCCTGCGCGGGCGGCAACAATGTTGCGCGTCAAATGGCATCCTACTATGGTCCGGAAACCTGCCGCTCCGCTGCGCTGGTTGCGGGCGGCGGCAAGGGCTGTGTGTGGGGCTGCCTCGGCTATGGCGATTGCATGCGCGCGTGCGAGTTTGCGGCCATCACCATGAACGAAAACGATTTGCCTGTGGTCGATGAGGCCAGATGCACAGCCTGCGGCGCGTGTGTGGATGAGTGCCCGAAAGACTTATTTACTTTGCTGCCGGTCGACCAGCGCCTTTGGGTAGCGTGCAAGAATGAATTGGCCGGTGATGAGGCGGAGGCAGACTGCCTGGTGGCCTGCACAGCCTGCGGCCGTTGCGCTATGGATGCTCCGAACAATATGATTTCGATCGTGAACAACTTGGCCCGGGTGGACTATAGTAGGTGGCAGCCTGATTGCAGGGTTGCCATCGAGCGGTGCCCCACGGGTGCGATTGTTTGGCTGGACAAAGACCTGGGGCCCATCAAAGGGATCCAGGCAAGACGCATCACGCGCAGGAGTCCGCTTCCCATCGGGTAGCTTTGCTGCGCTGTGGCTTATCCCTTGAACCCGCCGGCCGGAGGTGAAGGCTGGCACGTTGAGACGAGGTTCGGGGGCGATTATCCGTCTGAGCTGGATTGCGCTCGGAGCGGTTGATGTTTGGCGAGGTTTTTACGGGTCAACGAGACATAACAAGGGTTAGGACATGAAAGACGCCAAGGAAACTAGCAAATATCCAGGGATTCGCGAAGCGATGGACGGCAACACGGCCGTGATCATGTGCGAGCGGGAATCAAGCGATGCCGCGGGCGCGTATCCCATTACTCCGTCGACACAAATGGGGGAATACTGGGCCGAAGCGGCGGCGGCCGGGCATATCAATATTTCGGATCGCCCGCTGATTTTCATCGAGCCCGAGGGGGAACATGCCGCAGCGGCTGTGACGGCGGGCATGTCGATGGCGGGTTTGCGGTCGTGCAATTTCTCGTCGGGGCAGGGCATCGTCTACATGCATGAATCGCTGTATGCTGCGGTGGGAAAGCGGCTCACGTACATTCTCAACATGGGGTGCCGTGCGATAACGAAGTCGACCCTGAACGTGCATGCGGGTCATGACGACTATCATGCGGTAGATGACAGCGGGTTCTTTCAGGTGTTTGGCAAGAACGTGCAGGAAGTGGCGGACCTGAACATCATCGCGCACAAGATAGCCGAACTGGCGCTGAATCCCGGTATCGTCGCCCAAGACGGTTTCCTGACGACACACCTGATCGAGTCGCTGGTGCTGCCCGAGCGGGATTTGATTGCCGAGTATCTGGGCCGCCCTGACGACATCATCGACACGCCGACGCCCGCGCAGCGCATCATCTATGGCGACAAGCGCCGGCGTATTCCGCTGCTCTGGGACGTTGACAATCCCGTGATGGCGGGCACGGTGCAAAACCAGGATTCGTACATGCAGAGCGTGGCTGCGCAGCGGCCTTACTTCTTCGACCACATCGCGGGCATTACGGATGAGTGCATGGCGGAATTCACGCGCCTGACGGGCCGTGAGTACCAGCGGGTGCTGACGTATCGCATGGAGGATGCCGAATACGTGCTTGTTGGCCAGGGCAGTGTGGTTCCCAGCCTGGAGGTGGTTGCGGACTACTTGCGTGAGACGCGCGGCATTAAGATCGGCGTGATCAACATGGTCATGTTCCGGCCGTTCCCGTCCGACTTGCTTACGCCGCTGCTGAAGGGCCGCAAGGCTGTGTGCGTGCTCGAGCGCACCGACCAGCCGCTTGCGGAAGACCTGCCGCTCATCCGCGAGGTGCGCGCCGCTGTGAACAAGTGCATCGAAAATGGGCATGCCAACGGTAAGGGCGCGCCCTATCCCAAGCACGATACGTATGGCAAGCCGGGCGACGTTCCTCCGCTGTATTCGGGATGCTATGGCATGGGCAGCCGTGACCTGCAGCCCGAGGGCGTGATCGGCGCCGTCGAGAACATGCTTCCTGACGGCAAAAAGAAGAAGATGTTCTACCTGTCCATTGATTTCGTGCGCGACAAGGCCTACACCCCCAAACAGGAGGTGTATCAGCAGCAGATCCTCGAGTCGTATCCCGATGTGAAAGAGTTGGCGGTGCATGGGAGCGAGAACCCCAACCTCTTGCCCAAAGACAGCATCACCGTGCGTCTCCATTCGATCGGCGGCTGGGGCGCTATCACGACGGGCAAAAACCTCGCCATGACCCTGTTTGACCTTCTGGGATACCACATCAAGGCGAATCCCAAGTACGGGTCGGAGAAGAAGGGTCAGCCGACGACGTACTATCTCTCCGCGGCGCCGGAGCCCATCCGTGTCAATTGCGAGTATTTCTACGTGGATGTGGTGCTGTCGCCTGATCCGAACGTATTCAGCCATTCGAACCCGCTGGCGGGCTTGAAGAAGGGCGGCGTGTTCGTCATTCAGAGCGAACTGGACAGCCCGGACGCGGTCTGGAAAGAGCAGATCCCGCCGCGTTACCAGAAGATCATCGCCGACAACGACATCAAGGTGTTTTACGTCGATGGCTTCAAGATAGCGCGCGAGATCGCAACCGATGCGGATCTGCAATTCCGCATGCAGGGTATCGCTTTCATGGGCTCGTTCTTCGCGGCTTCGCCGGTCATGCAGCAGCGCAATCTGACCGAAGATGCACTGTTCAAAGCGATTGAGGAGCAGTTGGAGGCCAAGTTCGGTACGAAAGGCCGGCGGATTGTGGACGACAACCTGAAGGTCGTTCAGCGCGGGTTTACGGAACTGAACGAAATCACAGACAAGAAGGTATTGGAAGAGGACGCCGACGCTCTGCGCAAAGAACCGTTGATGCCGGTGATGGTCAAACGGCAGCCCAAGGGCGATGCGCCCCACACGGATATCCACCGGTATTGGGAACAGACGGGGCATTTCTACGCGACGGGCCGCGGCAACGACAATTTGACGGACCCGTTTATCAGCATGAGTTGCATTCCGGTAGCCACCGGTGCGTTCCGCGACATGACGAGCATCCGTTTCGAGCACCCGAGCTGGCTTCCGCAGAAATGCACGGCCTGCGGCGAGTGCTGGGCGATCTGTCCGGATTCTTCGCTTCCGGGCCTTGTCAACACCATCTCGGACATTCTTTCGACGGCTATCAAGAAAGCCGAAGAAAAGGGCGCGGAATTCAAGCACTTGCCGAAGGTCACGGGGACCATCGAGAAGAAGCTTCGCGCGCAGATCGGCGACGACAGCGCCGCGGATGTGACCGCCTTGTTGACGCAGGCGGTCGAGGAGACGCTGGCGGAAAGCTCGCTTTCCGGCGAGAAGAAGAGCGAACTTGAGAATGAGGCGGCAGCTATGATGGACGTACTGCGCCCGTACAAGTTCGGTGTCAGCACTCCGTATTACCTCTTGAAGGAAAAGGACAAACCTGGCAGCGGCGGTCTGCTTTCAATCACGGTGGATCCGTACACGTGCAAGGGCTGCATGGAATGCGTCCAAGTGTGCCCGGTCGACGCCTTCGATGTGGTCACGCAGACGCCGGAAACCATCAGCGAATTGCGCCGCAATTGGGATTTCTGGCTCGCACTGCCGAACACCAAGCCCGAGTATATCCGCATTGATGACTTGGAAGAGGGCATTGGGGCGCTTGACACGCTGCTGCTGGATAAGACCAATTACAAGTCTATGGTGGGTGGTGACGGGGCGTGCGTCGGTTGCGGCGAGAAGACTGTCATGCATCTGTTCACGGCGGTAGTCGAGGCGCTCATGCAACCGCGGGTGAAGGCGCAGGTGGCGCGCCTCGATGACCTGATCGAGCGCATGGAGAAGCATATCCGGCTGAAGCTGGCCGAACAGGTCAATGTGGGCGACACCGATGCGATGAACAAGGCCTTGTCGTCGCTCGAGGGCAAAGACCTTACGCTGGCGAATTTGTCAACTGCGCTTGAAGAAGGCAAAGTCAACAGCACCATTGACAGCCAATGGCTGAAGATGACCACCGGTCTTCTGAGCAAGCTGAAACACCTGCGCTGGCAATATACCAAGGGCGTGACCAGTCGCGGGCGGGCCAGCATGGGCATCCTGAATGCGACGGGCTGCACCTCGGTTTGGGGCTCGACGTGGCCCTTCAACCCCTATCCCTACCCGTGGGCCAACCACTTGTTCCAAGACTGCACGTCGGTGGCCATGGGCGTGTTTGAGGGCCACATGGTGAAGATGGCCGAAGGATTCAAGGCCATTCGCATGACCGAACTGGAGCTCGAGGGCAACTATAACCCGAAGGAACATGAAGAGTTCTTCCGCTACTTCAACTGGCAGCAGTTTACCGATGAAGAATTCGCGCTGTGTCCGCCCGTGGTGGCGGTTGGCGGCGATGGCGCGCTGTACGACATCGGCTTCCAGAACATGTCGCGGCTGATGATGAGCGGCAAGCCGGTCAAGATCATGTGCCTGGATACTCAGGTGTATTCGAATACTGGCGGCCAGGCCTGCACATCCGGCTATTTCGGCCAGATCTCGGATATGGCCCAGTTTGGCAAGGCCATTAAAGGCAAGGAAGAAATCCGGAAGGAAATCGGCCTGATTGCTATGGCACACCGCACCACGTACGTGCATCAGGGCACCATCGCGAACATCGGCCACCTCCTCGAGGGCTTCATCCAGGGGCTTACCACACGGCAACCGGCTCTGTTCAACATCCACAGCCCGTGCATGCCCGAACACGGCATCGGCGACGACGTGGCCAAGCATCAGTCTATCCTGGCAGTGGAATCTCGGGCCTACCCGGTGTTTCGCTACAATCCCGAGTCGGGCCAGAACCCGGTGGACGGTTTGGATCTCGAGGGCAATCCCGCGCTTGATGAAGACTGGCCTACGTTCACGCTGAATTACGTGGACGAAGACGGTAAACCGGGCAAGATGGGGATCCCGCTGACGTTTGCGGATTACGCCGCTACCGAAGGCCGCTTCCGGAAACAGTTCCGCATGGCCCCCCGGGATACCTGGAACGACGACATGGTGCCGATCGCGGAATTTCTCGAAATGGACGCCGAGGAGCGCGAGGGCCTGTATCCCTTTGTGTGGGCGGTGGACAGAAAGAACCGGTTGTCCCGTCTTATATGCTCGAAAGCGATGGTCACATCGACCGAAGAGCGGCGCGATTTCTGGCGGCTGCTGAAGTCGATTACCGGCGCCGATCAACAGGTCGATGTTAACGAAATTGCGAACCAGGCGCGCGCCGACGTGGTGCAAAAGATCACGGCGGGGCTGCTTGAACTGGCGAACGGCGGCAAGGCGTCGCAATTGGCCACGACCCAGGAGGCGGTTCCCGCGGCGGTATCGGCCTCGAGTTCCGAGGGCAAGGGCGATGGCGGTGCAGACGCGCAGGGGGAAGCAGCGCCTGCTCCCAAGGAGAGCGCGCCTGAGGCAACAACTGGAGGTGGCATGGAACCTTTCCTGGATGTAAATCAATGCACGGGATGCGGTGAGTGTGTGCTTATCAACCCGAAGATGTTCGTCTGGAACGACAAGAAGCAGGCTGAACTTGCGGATTACAAGGCCGGAACCTACAAGGAAATGGTCAAGGCCGCCGAGCGGTGCGCGGCACGCTGCATCCAGCCCGGCGATCCGTGGGATCCTAACGAGAAAGGACTCGACAAGCTGAAAAAGCGCGCGGCGAAGTTCAACGAGATGTAACCCATGCGGGCTATGCGCCCGCTTGTATAGAAACATGCGGGGCGCGCCCCTGGGGGCATTGGGGCGCGCCCGCCAACCTTTGTCTGGTACACATGAGCGTTTTCACTCTACTCGGTTTAGACAAGACGTTTTCGCACGGGGTTCATCCGCCGGAATACAAAGATTTGACGGCGGACAAGCCCATCCGCCGTTTGCCGTTTGCGGATGAGATGATTATTCCGCTTTCGCAGCACACGGGCGCGCCGGCCAAGCCCATCGTGCGCGAGGGGCAGGAAGTGGTTCGCAGTGAACCGATTGCCGAGCCCGGCGGTTTTGTGTCGGTGCCGATGCACGCGCCGGCGACGGGCCGGGTGGCGAGAATCGGCCTGGCGCGCGATGTGCGCGGGGGCATGTCGCCCGCGATCTTCCTGCAACTGTATCCTGGCGAGAGCCAGGAGATCCTCTATGGCGCGCCTGTCGACGTGGACACCATGTCCAACGAGCAGATCGTCAAGGCGGTGCAGGGGACGGGCGTGGTGGGCCTGGGCGGTGCAGCGTTTCCCACGCACGTAAAGCTGGCGGTTCCCGAGGGAAAACATATCGACACGGTGGTGGTCAATGGGTGTGAATGCGAGCCCTATCTTACCACCGATCACCGGTTGATGGTCGAGCATCCTGAGGATGTCTTTGAGGGCATCCATGTTGTACAGCGGGCCTATAAGGCCGAACGCGTCATCGTGGGCATCGAGAACAACAAACCCGATGCGGTGGAAGCGATGCGGCGTGTGAAGCCCTCGGACGGATCCATCGAAGTCGAGTCCATCGTAACAAAATATCCCCAGGGCGCCGAGAAGATGCTGATCAAATCACTGCTTGATCGCGAGGTGCCCTCGGGGGGGCTGCCGTTGGATGTCGGCGCTGCGGTGTTTAACGTAGCGACCCTTGCCCAGGTCGGCGAACTGTTGCCGATGCAGCGCGGACTGATCGAGCGGACGATCACGGTGACTGGTCCGGCGGTGGCCAACCCCGGCAACTATCTCGTCGCGCTGGGCACGCCGATACGGTTCATCCTCGAGCAGTGCCGGTACCGGGGCGAGGATGCGTCGGTGGTGATTCTTGGCGGGCCGATGATGGGCACGGCGGTGCCCTCGCTCGACATCCCCATCACGAAGGGCGTCACCAGCATTCTGGTGCTCGATAGGGCCGAGGTTGAGAAACGCAATCGCAAGGAATATCCCTGCATTAAGTGCGGAAGCTGTGTGGATGCCTGCCCGATGCACTTGAATCCCTCGAAACTCGGCCAATTTGCCCGTAAACGCGACTTCGACACGATGGCGAATGTGTTCAATTTGATGGATTGCTTCGAGTGCGGGTCTTGCTCGTATGTCTGCCCGTCGAACATTCCCCTCGTGCAGCGGTTCCGTGGGGCCAAATCCATCATTCGTGAAAGGAAGGCAGTTTCGTGACGGTCATGAGCCCAGGAACCTTTGAAATCCGCACCTCGCCGCATATCAAGGCGAAGGTTACGACCGACGTGATCATGCGCAATGTGGTCTATGCCATGCTCCCTGTTTGCGTGTTTGCGGTGTGGTCATTTGGCCTGAGCGCGCTGGCGCTGATCGTCACGACTACGGCGGCGTGTGTTCTGACCGAGCACCTCGTGTGCAGGTTCGCGGGAAAACCTACAACGGTGGCAGATTTCAGCGCGGTTATCACCGGCATCCTGTTAGCGCTGACACTGCCTCCCGGCATCCCGTTGTGGATGGGGGCATCGGGCGGCGTGATCGCGATCTTGCTGGGCAAGGCCCTGTTTGGCGGACTAGGGTTTAACACGTTCAATCCGGCGCTTGTCGCGCGCGCGTTTCTTCAGGCCGCGTTTCCCATGGCCATGACGCGGTGGATCCCGCCGTTTGTGGCAGGGCGCTTTGCGCAGTTTGTCCCGACGTCGCTGGCGTTGCCATTTCTGAGCCCCGACACGAAGGCAGCGGCTCTGGATGATTACCTTGCCCGGGCAATGGTGGATGGGTGGACGGGTGCTACGCCTCTCCCGATGCAGAAGTATGCGGGCGTCACGACGGAGACGTTTGACTTGTTCGCCGGGCTGGTTCCAGGGTCCACGGGCGAGACGTGTGCGGTGTTGATCTTACTGGGTGGGGCGTATCTGGTTGCGCGCGGCATGATGAACTGGCGGATTACGGTGGCGATGCTCGGGACAGCCTACCTGATGAGTTGGGTGTTCTATCTGGTGGATAACTCGAACCCGACGCCCGGTTTTATGCTGTTTTCAGGGGGCTTGATGCTCGGGGCGGTGTTTATGGCGACCGATATGGTCGCGTCGCCAACCACGCCCCTCGGGGTGTGGATATATGGCGGGCTGATGGGGTTCTTAACGATTCTTATTCGGGTCGAGGGCGGTCTGCCCGAGGGGGTCATGTACGCCATATTGCTGGGGAATGCGGTGTCCCCGATCATCGAAAACCTCACACAGCCCCGAGTATTTGGAACCCGAACGGCGAAAAGGCAGCGGAATGAGCAATAACGCAGCAGTACCGAAGGTTAAGCAATCCAGCAGTCTGCATATGATCGCAACGCTGACCGGTGTGGCCTTCTTTTCCGGTTTTCTGATTTTTTTTGTTGTGCAGGCTACCGAGGGGGGCATTCGTCAGAATAGAATCGACCAGCTTCGCGGGGCGGTGTTCGAGGTGCTGCCCGAGGCCACGTCGAGCCAGGGGTTTGCCGTCGAAAACGGCACATTTCGTCCCATCGATATCGACGACCCGACGCCCGGGCTCAGAAAGATTTATGCGGGCTACGACGACAGCGGCGCGCTTGTGGGTGTGGCGATCGAGGCGGCGGCGCAAGGCTATCAGGACGTCATCCGGGGGATTTATGGTTACGACCCATTCACGGAACGGGTAGTAGGCTTCTCGGTGCTCGAGAGCAGCGAGACGCCTGGCTTGGGCGATCGCATCGCGCACGATCCGTCGTTTCTCGAGAATTTCTTTGAGACGGAAGAGAGCCCGGACACGGTGTCGCTTGCGCTGGATGACGAAGGCGACGCACTCGAGCAGCCGTTAAGCTTGGTCGATCGAGACGAAAAGACAGAACCATGGGAGGTCGAGGGCATTTCCGGGGCGACCGTGTCGTGTTTGGCCGTTGTGCGGATGCTGAACCAAAGCGCGCAAGAAGTCGTTCCTCTGATTCATACGCACCTGGACCAACTGCAGAAAGGCACTTTGTGATGGCACAGGGTACGTCAGCGACCACGATGGATGAGTTTGTGAAGGGCTTGTGGCGCGAGAACCCGGTATTTGTCATGCTGCTGGGGATGTGCCCGGTGTTGGCGGTGTCCAACACGGTAATGAACGCTCTGGCGATGGGGGCTTGTTCTACGTTTGTGCTGGTCATGTCAAGCACCGTTGTTTCGATTATTCGCAAGTTTGTGCCCAAAGAGGTGCGTATTCCGACGTTTATCGTCGTTATCGCAACGTTTGTCACCATTGTCGACTATATGATGCAATATATCAGCCTCCCCCTATATCAGGCGCTGGGCGCATTCATCCCGCTTATTGTGGTCAATTGCATCATCATGGGCCGTGCCGAGGCGTTTGCCTCGCGCAACAACGTGGGGAAGGCGTTTATCGACGCGTTGGGCATGGGGGTAGGGTTCACGTTTGCGCTGGTGTGCCTGGGCGCGGTTCGCGAGATTCTTGGCAGCGGCACGTTCCTCGAAATTCCCCTGTTTGGTCCGAATTTCGAGGAGTGGAATGTGATGGTGCTGCCGCCGGGAGGCTTCTTTACGCTCGGCGCCTGGCTGTTGTTTTTTAATTGGCTTCGCGAACGGCGTGCGCGGAAGCTTGAAGCAGCGAAATAAGAGGGCGACATGGAACAGAGTGCATGGGAAATCTTCTTAAACGCGGCGTTCGTCAATAACTTCGTGCTAAGCCTGTTCTTGGGCATTTGCCCGTTTCTGGGCGTCTCGGGAAAGATTGACACGGGCATCCGCATGGGCGGCGCGGTCATTTTTGTGATGCTGGTCAGCTCGATGTGCGCATACGGCATCAATCTGTTACTGCTGCATTTCAACGCCGAGTATCTTCGCCTGATCTGTTACATCGCGGTGATTGCGTCGGCGGTGCAGCTTGTCGAGATGTTCATCAAGAAGTTCAGCCCCGCGCTGTTCCGCGCGTTGGGCATCTTCCTGCCGCTGATCACGACCAACTGTGCGATTCTTGGCGTGGCGCTATTTCAAACCATGCGTGAATACAGTTTTGTGCAATCGGTGGCGTTCTCTCTCGGTGCGGGTGCAGGGTTCACCCTGGCCCTGACCATTATGGCCGGCTTGCGCGAACAGCTTAACCTTGCCGACGTCCCCAGCGTTGTAAAAGGCGCCGCGCTGACCCTCATGCTCGCGGGTATACTGTCGCTGGCTTTCATGGGATTTGCCGGCATCGGAGGATAACGTGCTCCTCGAGGCGATTATCGCTTCCCTTGTGATCGCCGCAGTCGTTTCGGCGTGGGTATTCGTTCAGCGCTGGGCCGCCTCGCAGACCTATCCCGAGGAATGCAATCTGCCGCGCTCGGAGTGCCACCATTGCCTCTCACGCGGCGCATGCACGTTGCAGCCCGAAGACGACCAGACCCGCGAATCCGATGAGACGATGGGGTAGTGGCTCTGCCGGAGTTCCTGGCGTCCTTTACCCTGGCGCCACGTTTGACGTAGAGTGTGACCAGGCCAACGGACAAATCGCGTGTGGCAACACATAACATGTCAGGAGACCGGCCATGGCAAGCGTTGTGCGATATGACTTTCTCGGAAATCCCCTTGTATTCTGGTTCCTGTGCCTGACAGTTATCGGAATCCCCATGGCCATCATCTACCTCCTGACCTCGACGCTGCGCATCGAAGACAGCGTCGAGCATCCTGAGGAGTTCGTGGCGCGATACAAGGCAGGGAAAATATAAGCGTTGTCCACCTGATCTGCCATGCAATCAGAGGCGGAACACGCCCATTGGCGACTCGTGGAGGATATTCTCAACCGCCTTCGGTGGCGGTTTCCGCGCCGGCGGCCATCTCGCGCTCGGCGATGATGTCTTCGAGGCGCTCTTTCTCGAGAACAAGCTCCTCCATCGACATCGCCCCCGGATCTTTGCTCGCGGCTGCCGGGACGTTGATCCCCTGCTGGCGCAGCCATTCGTCTACGCGGCCCTGGTTCTTCTTGTAGACGTAGAACGCCGCCGCCGCGGAACCGACGCCCACTACGAATCCTGTGATGTGGTCAGCGTTGATCGACATGTGTTTATCTCCTATCTGAAACGCATTGGGATATTATGCCGCATACGTCCCAACCCATCCAACATTTCGCCATGCGCCTGGGCCACCGTGCGGAGCTCGCCGAGCAGCCCACCGTGACTCGGCACGGCTGCCGTCGAGAAATACTGCATAAATGATTGCAGTATGCTGAACAGCGGGGCCTCGCGGGACGCGCCTTCAGCCACCATCATGGCGTATTGGGGCGGGACGCCGTCACCGGCGGCATGCTGAACCGGCCGGATTTCGACGGTTTCGCCTGCCCCGGCGGCGAGGTGCCGACCAAAGGCCAATATCCAGGTAATCAAAGCGCCGCGCGTGTAGTCGCCCCGCAGGCTGGCCGCAATGAGATAGGACAACGACAAGACCTCGGGGTCGAAGAGTCCTTGTTCGCGCATTTCGCGCCATCCGTGTTGAAGGACCGCCGCGCCGGTGCACATCGCGGCGAGTCGGCCAAGCAGCACAGGCAGTGTGGCTGTCCGGCCCAGGAACTGCACAAACAGCGCCGTTCCCGTCAGGATTCCGGCCAAGGCCGCGCCATTTGTCAGGATTTGGCTTTCAGGACCCTTTTGGATCGAAACCGGTGCGTCGTTGGCATCGAGTGACAGGGCCAGCGCGATTCGCATGACGATTTCTTCCCGGGTGACCTGGCGCGGATCGAAATGCACCAGTACGGAACCGGTCCTGGCGGTGTAATCGAGTGCTTCGATGCCTGCGTGGCCCTTGACGGCCTCTGTGAACCGCCCCACATCGCCGGGAACAATAGACAAATGCACGCGGAGGCGGCCCGGAATCGAATGGGACATTGTAACCGCGGGTTTTTGCATCATTTGCTGCGCTCCACATCGTGAAACAGAAGTCGTGAGGAATTCAGGACAACCGCCACCGTGCAGGAATTGTGCAAGACCGCGCCCCAGAACACTGGAAGCACGCCCACCGAGGCCAAGACGATGCCGAGCGTGTTCACGCCGATCGCCGCCACAAAATTCTGGCGGATGATGCCCATGGTCTTGCGGGCCAGACGCATGACCGCCGGGATCATCAGCGGGTCGTCGCCCGTCAGGGTAATGTCGGCGGCTTCCATGGCGATATCGGTCCGTGCGCCGCCCATCGCAATGCCGACATCGGCGTAGGC